>CAMOWU010000081.1 GCA_946628545.1 uncultured Bacteroides sp.
ATCCGACTCTTGAGAAACAGGAAGTTACGTGAGATAGACCTGCAATGTGGGTTAAGGCAGGAAAGGAAATGTTGCTTCATATCGGCTTTGTCTTTGAGATTCTTTCCTGTTACTCGAATCTTCCTTACATAGAGGCTTGCGAACTCAGCGTACTTTTCTTTTGTGAGGGTCGGCAATTCATCAAGTGCAACTTGCAATAAATCAGAATCCATTAAAATAGAATAGCATTCCACATCTGTGAGAGAGAGGCTATTTCTTCCCCCTTCACTTTCTCTCTCACTCTCCACTTCTACATCTATTTCTTCTTCTATTTCTTCTTCTTTATCTACTTCTATTTCATTAGAGGGGTACGCTTGAATTTGGTTGTTTTGGGTTGTTTTTGGGTTGAATTTGGTTGTTTCTTCCTTTGAAGCGTTCTTGTTCCCTTTGGGTGCGCCTCCTTTCTTCCCGTTATCGCTATTAGTCCATTGGTTATCTAAAACAGGCTTAATGCCAGCAAAAGCAACCTTCAATAAAACATCCTCTTTCCCGAAACTTGGTTCTTCATGATACAAGCCATACTTGTAAATCGTCTGACAAAGCGAGAAGGCGTTTTTGATGTCAACTTCTGCAATCATCTCTATTTGCTCGGCAAAGGACGCAAGGAACGTGAAACCTTTTCTCTGATTATCATCCATATTCATTCCTCCCATTCCTTAAAGTTCAACATGAGTTGCAACGGCTGTTTCTTGATGAATCTTGGGTCGGTGGTGTAGAAGTTCACCTCAAAGCCTGTGAATGGGTCTTTCTCACGATGATGCACCGTGATAGTGTTCTCTTGCCTCATTGTCCGTACATACCTGCAAATATTCGCTCTGTAGATGCCTGTGGCAAAACTTGCCATCAGCATTGACATGGGAGTGAGGAATATTTGACGGATTGTTTGGAGTTGTCCACTGAAAGCGTTAACTTTGCCATCGGTTACGATGGGTGCGCTTGTGGTGGGTGCGCCCTTTTCTTTTCTCATGCCTCTGTCCTCCTTAGTTTAGGTTCATGTCCTTGCGTACCACATAGGCGAGTGCTTGTTGCTCGGCTTCCTCGGTTGTGTTCACTCTGTTGCGCTTCATCCACGCTTCCACCTCTGATTTGTCGAAGTACATTAGTTTAGGGTTCGGCTTGTAGTGGGGAATCTCGTTGTAACAGGTAAGTTTGTAGATGTGGCTTTTGCTTAGACCTGTGAGCAATGCAACCTCGTTCACATTAAGCACCTTCTTTGCGCCCAGCGTTGTAATAGCCTCTATGCGCTCCAACTTGTTCATGATGTCTGATAATTCAATCATGGCTGTGTCCTTTTGATTATTATGTTGTGGCTGCTTGGCGCATCCTGTGAAATGCGCTTCGCCTTGCCTATCCCTGCATCCGTCATCACAGGTTAGCGGTGCAAGAATCACGATGCAAAAGTACAACAAGGAGGAAACAAAAAAAATAGTGGATAAATCAACTACTTATCCACCATTTTTACAAAGTTATATTTTTTGACAGTGTCAACCCTAATTGATTCTATTTCAAATCTTTGAAAAATACATCAACAATATTTCTCCATGACTGAATTTTTGTCCTTTCATAAACGCCATAATTTGAGGACTGTAAGTTCTTCACTTTGAAAAGGTCTTCTAAATCATGCCACGGCAAACCAGCCGTGTTTTGGTTATTCTTTGATAAATGCTTGTAGCCGTATATCTTCCCACAAAAGTATGCGAGTTTAGCCAATTCAGCTTTACCATCAAACCCCAACCATTTGTAGCCGTTGCTTGATTTTTCCATCCATCCTCGTTCTATGGCTTTCCCAAACGCTTCTCTTGCCAACTTTGTATTAAGTATGTCGGGCAGTTCTTCTTGTTGAGGCTGGTCTTCTGGTATTTGTGAATATCTTGCTTTGAGTGCTTCCATACTATCGATAGCGGCTTTTTCTTCATCCGTTCTGTTCTTTCCTGCTATCTTCCAATCGGAGACAACTTTATCACATATTGCAGGAATTGTCGGTTCTATGTCTCCGTGAATCCTTTTATAGGTATCAGTAAGAAATAGTTTGATGTATCTCTTAAACTCATAATAAAGACTTGGTGGAAAGACTTTGTGCAACTCTTCTATATTGCCTTTGTCCTTGATGCAAAGAAAGAGTGCTGTGCGCAATTTCTGTTCTGCTGTCAATTTTTCTGCATCGTCTTTCAGTGGGTCTAACACTGGCATTGTCGTTTTCTTTTCCATATCTGTTATTTCCTTGTAATTTCACGTCTGAGGACGATTCTCACCACGGATGATAAATTGACCGTCCGAAAAGGGAAACGTCCTCAGAGCGTATTAAATCAGCCGTGACGGCTCGTTAGTTCTCCAATAGTCTCAATGTACTTTTTCATCAGTTCGTTGTCTCGTTTTATCACTTCGTCCTTGATTCCTAACTGAAGACGCAAGGATGAAACAACAGTCTCCAGCTTCTTCACCTTGTCGGACAACTGCTCTATGACCTTGAGCGCAAATCGCTCGTTTGCCGTGAAACGGTGTTTGTCCATAAACTGTTTTAGTGTCATAATCTTGCTGTTATTTTATTGAAATATTGCGCGTATGGCGTTTTCCTTGCCGTTGTGGTCTGTTGTACCACCCAACAAAGAAAACGCCCTGTAACGACTTTATTTGAACAATGCGCCAATCTTGTTCACAGCCTCGTCCTTTTTCTTGTCGATAATCTTGGCGTATATCTGTGTAGTCTTAACATCCGTGTGACCTAACATCTTGCTTGTTGTGAAGATGTCCGTTCCAGCTGTTAAACTCAATGTGGCGAAAGTGTGGCGGCTGGTATGAAAGGAAAGGTGCTTCTTCACCCCTGCATTCGTTGCCCACTTCCTTAAACCTGTTTCAATGCTTGCAATGGTCGGCAAGTCGAAGATGTTTTCATCATCCTTCTTGTCATTCCTCACGGGCATGAACATTTGAGCCTCGGCTGATAACGGCTGATTGAGTTCGTGTCTTGTTTTCTGCATAGTGATGCGCAAACGCATTTGTTCACCGTCCATGTAGATGTTACCCCACTTCAACGCACGAATATCACTTATTCTCAACCCTGTGAAGCAACCAAATAAATAGGCATTCTTCACAGCCTCGTTCTTGCATGGTGTCTGCATCATCTGTTTCAGTTCGTCAACGGTGAGAAATTCACGGTGGCTTTCTGGTCTCTTGATTTTGTCCTCGTTCTTAATTTGGGTTACAGGATTGAACGAGATGTAACCATCTTTCACAGCCTCGTTCATAGCACAGGTGAACACTGAGAAATATTGATGGTTGGTAGCCTCTGAAAGATTGGTGCTTTGAAGATGTTCGATGAATCCCAAACAAAACTTCTTGTCAACATCTGATAACTTAGCGTTCTTACCTGCATAGTCAAGCAGATGCTGACGAACGTGCTTTACTTGGTTAGCAAACATAACGCTTTGCCCCTTGGCTTTCTTAAGGTTCATGTATGCGTCCATGAAATCAGAAAGCAGCATCTTGGAAGCGTCTTGTTTTTTCAACCCAGCCTTGCCGTTGGCAATATCCATGATGCGTTTCGACTTCAAAGCCGTAGCAGCCTGTAGTGTGTTCCTGTTTTGAATCCTTGCAGCCTCATCCGTTTCGGGGACAAGATACAATTTCAAAAACTCATAGGTGCGCTTGCCGTCAACGTAGCAATCAAGATAGATGCTCTGATTGCCGTTGGCGAGTTTCTTAAATCTGATTGTGATTGGTTCTTTGGCTTTCGCCTGCTTTTTCTTTGCCATACGCTTTAATATTTTGATGTAACCGTATGCAAAAGTAGGCATTTATCCCGATATAGCCAAATATTCGGTAACAAATAAGTAACAAAAATGAGTAAAAAATAAGAAAAGTAACAAAAACAATAGCGGATACGACTAAAAGCCATATCCGCTAAAACCCTTTGTTATTGCTTGCTTTTCGTTTGTTTTTGTTTGCCTAAAAATGAAAACTAAAACTTATGCGTACAAAATTACAATTTTTCTGCGACATATCAACCATAAAAGACAAAAAAAAACGTGATGAAGGGCGAATATTTGCCTTTCAGGACGTTTTTTGTCGTTTTGGAAATCATCTTGGCCATCAGTGCCACAGAAGCGGCTTTAGTTGGCCATCTCGGAGATGAACTTGATCCTGACGAGCTTGATTTCCTCCTCGGAGTAGTCTTCTCCCAGCACGTCGAGCGCGTCCTCGATGTCATCAGTGTCGCTGCCTCTGAAATAGCTGTAGATATCGTCGATGGCGTCTTCGTCCATTTCCTCGTCGAGGAAATAGTCGATATTGATTTTCGTACCGCTATAGACAATGGTTCTCAATTCTTCGAGCAATTCATCGAAATCCAGTCCGTTGGCTTTGGCGATTTCCTCAAGATCGACCTTTCGGTCGATGGCCTGTATGATGCTGACTTTGAGTTTCGACTTGTTGGCCACCGTCCTGACTCTCATTTCAGAAGGCCGTTCGATGTCGTTTTCCTCGCAGTGCGCCTTGATCAGTTCGAGAAACTCCTTGCCGTAGCGTTTTGCTTTTCCCGCTCCCACTCCAGGTATGTTCTGAAGGTCTTCGAAGGATATGGGATAGAGGGTGGCCATGGCCTCGAGGGATGCGTCCTGGAAGATGACGTAGGGAGGCACATCCTTTTTGTAGGATATTTTCTTTCTGAGGTCAATCAGCATGGCGTAGAGTTGTGGGTCGGCCACAGATGTTCCACCGTTAGTTTCAACCTCATAGTCATCATTGAACTCATTGTCCTCGACCATGAGGAATGATGTTGGCTTCTTGATGAACTTCTTGCCTTCCTTGGTGATTTTGAGCAGTCCGTAGTTATCGACATCCTTGGAGATGTATCCAGCGATCATGGCCTGGTGGATGATGGCGTGCCAGTTTTTCTCCTCCACGTCAGCCCCCTCCCCGAAGAGTTCGAGTTGGTCGTGTTTGTTGTCCGCGATATCCCTGGTCTCATTTCCTCTGAGGAAATTGACGATATAGTCGATTTTGAACCGTTCTTTAGTAGCCGCAATGGCATTGAGGGCCAGCAGCAGTTGCGGTCCTGCCTCCTCACGTTTCTTGGGGTGGCTGCAGTTGTCGCAGCAGCCGCAGTTGTCGGGCTCGTAGTTTTCGCCGAAATAGTGCAGCAGCAGTTTCCTCCTGCAGACCGACGATTCGCAATACGCAGCCGTTTCCTGCAGCAGTTGCCGCCCGATGTTCTGTTCCGCCACACCTTTTCCCTCCATGAACTTCTCCAGTTTCTCGATGTCCTTGTGGGCATAGAAGGCGATGCATCGTCCTTCTCCTCCGTCCCTGCCGGCACGTCCCGTTTCCTGGTAGTACCCTTCGAGGCTTTTGGGTATGTCGTAGTGTATGACGAATCTCACGTCAGGCTTGTCGATACCCATTCCGAAAGCGATGGTGGCAACGATGACGTCGATGCGTTCCATGATGAAGTCGTCCTGTGTGGCCGACCTTGTGTTGGAGTCCAGTCCTGCGTGATAGGGAGCCGCCTTGATGTTGTTGGCCTTGAGGATATCCGCCAGTTCCTCCACTTTTTTTCTGCTGAGGCAGTAGATGATTCCGCTTTTGCCTTCATTTTGGCGTATGAACCTGACAATATCACTGTTGATGTCCTTGGTCTTGGGCCTCACCTCATAATACAGGTTCGGTCGGTTGAACGACGACTTGAAATCCGTGGCATCCATGATATCGAGGTTGCGTTTGATATCCGTACGCACCTTGTCGGTAGCAGTGGCGGTGAGTGCGATGACCGGTGCGTTGCCGATGGCGTTGATGATGGGTCTGATATTTCTGTACTCCGTTCTGAAGTCGTGTCCCCATTCCGAGATGCAGTGCGCCTCATCGACAGCATAGAAAGAGATCTTGACCCCTCTGAGAAACTCCACGTTATCTACTTTTTTCAGTGATTCGGGTGCCACATAGAGCAGTTTGGTCTTTCCAGCGAGAATATTGGCCTTGACCTGTTCTACATTGGCTCTGCTGAGCGAAGAATTGATGAAGTCGGCGATGGTGTCCTCCTCGCTGATGTGCTTGATGGCATCGACTTGGTTTTTCATCAGTGCGATGAGAGGCGAGATGACGACTGCAGTACCTTCCATGAGCAGTGCGGGCAACTGATAGCACAGCGACTTTCCTCCCCCTGTGGGCATGAGTACAAAAGTGTTCTTTTTGTCCATGAGGTTTTGTATGATAGCCTCTTGGTCGCCCTTGAAACTATCAAATCCGAAGTAGTATTTTAATGCCTCGAGCAGAGTCGCGTTCTTATTCATGTTTTCCTGTTAGAGTAGTGTTAGCAAACAAATTTACTCAAACTTTCCGAAATAAAGAAATTTCGAGGTGATAAAATTCTTCATACCTCGAAATTTTCCTTTTCTTCAGTTTGTTTTTATCTGAGTTACTCTGTTTTCTCCTTCAGCACATTGAGGTTGGCCTTACTGATTTGCTCCTTGGTGTAGTCCAGTGTGACCTCGAATTTTTTCGTTTTTTTCGAGGGGATCTCAAACATCGGATCCATCATGATGGCTTCGACGATAGACCTCAGACCTCGGGCTCCCAAGCGGTATTGCACGGCGATGTCCACCACGTAGTCGAGGGCATCATCGTTGAAGGTGAGTTTGACGCCATCGAGCTCAAAGAGCCTGACATACTGTTTGATGATTGAGTTCTTGGGTTCGGTGAGGATTCGGCGAAGCGCATCCTTTCCCAGCGGGTCGAGATGGGTAAGCACAGGGAGTCGGCCCACGATCTCAGGTATGAGGCCATAGCTCTTGAGGTCCATGGGGGCTATATACTGCATGAGGTTGTTCTTATCGACCCTTGCTGTGTTTTCCACTGCCGAGTATCCGACAACATGTGTGTTCAGTCGTTGTGCGATACGTCGTTCGATGCCGTCGAAGGCTCCACCGCAGATGAACAGGATGTTTTTGGTGTTGACCTGGATGAACTTCTGTTCCGGGTGTTTTCTTCCTCCGTAGGGCGGAACGTTGATGACCGATCCCTCGAGCAGTTTGAGCAGCGCCTGTTGCACGCCCTCACCGCTGACGTCGCGCGTGATGGATGGGTTGTCGCTCTTTCTGGCGATTTTGTCGATCTCGTCGATAAACACGATACCTTTTT
This sequence comes from uncultured Bacteroides sp., assembly GCA_946628545.1. Taxonomy (GTDB): domain Bacteria; phylum Bacteroidota; class Bacteroidia; order Bacteroidales; family Bacteroidaceae; genus RUG11857. Next base: position 7,171 of record CAMOWU010000081.1, read on the forward strand.
CCGCTTTGACAGGGTCGTAGTCGGTTTCCTGTAGCAGTCGCGAGAGGATGCTTTCGACATCCTCGCCCACATATCCAGCTTCAGTGAGCACTGTGGCATCGACGATGGTGAAAGGCACGACCAGCATTTTGGCTATGGTACGTGCGAGCAGCGTCTTACCTGTTCCTGTGCTTCCGACCATGATGATGTTGGACTTTTCCAGTTCCACTTCCTCGTCAGCTCCGAGGTGCTGAAGTCGTTTGTAGTGGTTATAGACTGCCACTGCGAGCGACTTCTTGGCCTCGTCCTGTCCGATGACGTATTGGTCGAGATATTCTTTTATTTCCTTTGGTTTTGGCAGAACGTCGAGATGGAAGTCATCCTTCTTGGATTTGAGGTTTTCCTTGACGATTTCTCCAGCCTGAGTGGCGCAATCGTCGCAGATGCAACCCGTGATTCCCGAAATCAGGAGATTGACTTCTTTTTCCGAACGTCCGCAAAACGAACACTTTCTCATCTTGATTTGTCTTTTGTCCCGAGTTGTTAATTTATTCCTTCTATATTACAAACATGTAATTTATTGATTGCCTGTAGCGGACGCGACGCGTCGCGTCCCTACATGCGAACCGAACAGTCACTTGTTGTCAGGAATTGGCGAATGTTTGTTACCGCTTATTTGCGTTTCATCACCTGGTCTATCATTCCGTACTCCAGCGCCTCTTGGGCAGTCATCCAGTAGTCGCGGTCGGAGTCGGCCCACACCTTGTCGAATGGCTGGTGTGAATGTTCTGCGATGATGTTATAGAGTTCCTTTTTGTACTTTTGGATTTCTCTGGCGGTGATTTCGATGTCAGAAGCTTGTCCTTGTGCACCTCCCATCGGCTGGTGGATCATCACACGGCTGTGTGGCAGTGCCGAGCGTTTCCCTTCCTGTCCGGCCACGAGCAGCACGGCAGCCATAGATGCAGCCATACCTGTGCAGATGGTTTGTACGTCGGAAGTGATGAACTGCATCGTGTCGTAAATGCCCAGTCCTGCGCTGACGCTACCACCTGGGCTGTTGATGTAGATGCTGATGTCCTTTCCATTGTCAACAGAGTCGAGGTAGAGAAGTTGTGCCTGCAGTGTGTTGGCGGTGTAGTCGTTGATATCTGTACCGAGGAAGATGATGCGGTCCATCATCAGTCGTGAGAACACGTCAAGTTGGGTGACATTGAGTTGTCTTTCCTCAAGGATATAGGGATTGAGGTATCCACTTTGAGATTTGATGACATCGTCGAGCACCATACTGTTGATGTGTGCGTTGTGGACTGCGAATTTCTTGAAATCGTCTATCATATACATTAAATATTGGTTATTCTGGGTTGATATCTTATACAAAGTTACGATTTTTTTTGAGATTTCACATTGAAGAGAGTGTTTTTTATGTGTTTTGTGCGTTTTTTTCATCTACTAATTGGATTGGAGGGGCAATCGTATTCCAACCCGCCTTTGATGCGCACAACCTTGGACGTTACCACCCTATGAAAATGGAAAAGGTAGGGGATGCTGAAATGCATCCTCTACCCTATCTATTTGAAAGCCTTTAGAGGCAGACGGTTGGTCGATCTGCGAGTTATTCAAACATCTTGTTGAATTCCTCTTGAGTGACTGTTTTGCGGTCGAGTGTCACCTTGTCCTTGAGGGCTGTGGCGAGTTTGAGTTCGATGCAGCGGTCGATGAGGTTATCAACTGTCTCGCGCTTCTTCAGCATTTCCTTGACAGAGTCCTCGAGGTATTCCTTAGGAATGTTGAGCATACCGTACTGTGCGAACTGCATACGAGTGGTTTCGCGTGCCATCTCCAGCACATCGTTGTCATCAACTTTCACACCAGTCTGCTCAACGAGCTGTTCCTTGATCAGGTGCCACTTCAGTTCCTCGATGCTCTTGTCGTAGTTGTCTTCCACCTTCTTGGCATCACCTTTGGCGTTGGCAGTCATGATGCGCTTGAGTTTCTCGTCAGGGAACTCCAGTTTGCCTACTTTCTCAGAGATATAGTTGCGCAAGTCGAGCAGGAACTTGTATTCTGCATCCTTGTCGAACTGCTCCTGAATGCTCTGCTTGATCTTGTCTTTGAACTCCTCGGCGGTGTTGATGTCTGCACCGGGATAGACTTCGTTGAAGAGGTTCTTGTCGAGTGGTCCGGGTTGGAAGCGGGTGATCTCGTTCACGTCGAAGCGGAAGTCACCTTGATGTCCGTCGAGTTCCTCTTTCTTGACATTGAGGAGAGATGCCATACCGGCAGGGTTGTCTTGATAAGCCTTGGCAGGGTTGAACACGATGCTTCCCTCTGGCTTGGCCTCGTTGAAGAGTGCTTTCTGTTCCTCGTCCTTGAGGTATTTGGGCAGCATCACAGCGTCTTCCACCTTGATGCCTTCAGCCTTGTCGTTGCCCTCTTCATCAAGCTCGGTGAGTGTACCCTTGAGCATATCGTTGTCCTGATATTCGCGCACCTTCTCGTAGCTTCCTCCGCGCTGCTGATACATCTCCACCTGGCGCTGTACCATCTCGTCCGACACCTCTACGTCGTAGTAGGGCAGTTTGTCGTCAGCACCGAGTTCTGCCTTGAACTCAGGAGCCAGAGCCAGTTCGAACTTGAAGGTGAAGCTTTCTCCCTCGTTGAGGCTGATGGGATCCTGTGGCATTGGCAGTGGGTCGCCAAGCATGTTGACCTTGTTGTCGCGGATGTAGGCGAAGAGTTTCTCCTGAAGGATGTTGTTGACCACGTCGGCCATGATTTCCTTACCATATTTCTTCTTCAGCAGTCCCACGGGTACCATACCTGGACGGAAACCGGGTTCTTTGGCCTTTTTTCTGAAATCCTTGAGTTGCTTGGCATATTCGTCTTGATAGTCTGCTGGTTCGACCACAGCTGTGAGCACGCCATTGAGTTTGTCGATGTTCTCTAATGTTATATTCATCTTTCGTTGTGCTGTTTATGAATTGTTTTTGATTCGTTTTTCTGTCTCAATTGAAATTCAAGGTGCAAAGTTAGCACATTTCTTTGAGTTGACCAATAAGTGAGTGAGTTTTCTTTTTCAAGTGCATGTATTCACTTCCTATTTTCACTTATTCTTCCGCTTCGCGGAGTTTCTTTTCCTCGATGAGTTGGAAGTCCTTGGGGCGGAGCACGAAGTTGGAGCCGAGGTATTTGTCGCGGACGATGCGGTTTTCCGCCAGTTCCGGAGGAGTTCCCTTGAAGAGGATGCGTCCTTCGAAGAGCAAGTAAGCCCGGTCGGTGATGCAGAGTGTCTCTTGCACGTTATGGTCGGTGATGAGGATGCCGATGTTTCTGTCCTTGAGTTTCCAGACGATGTATTGTATGTCCTCCACGGCGATGGGATCGACTCCTGCAAAGGGTTCGTCGAGCATGATGAACTTGGGGTCGATGGCGAGGCACCTCGCTATCTCGGTGCGTCGCCGTTCACCTCCCGAGAGTTGGTTGCCTTTGTTCTTTCTGACTTTCTGCAGTCGGAACTCCTCGATGAGGCTCTCCAGTTTTTCCTTCTGGTATGCCCTGGGCTTTCCTGTCATCTCAAGCACGGTGGCGATGTTGTCTTCCACACTCATGGTGCGGAAAACCGACGCCTCCTGAGCAAGGTAGCCGACTCCATTCTGGGCCCGCCTATAGACTGGATAGTCCGTTATTTCCTTGTCGTTGATGAACACCTTTCCCCCATTGGGCACCACCAGTCCGGTAGTCATGTAGAACGAGGTGGTCTTTCCTGCACCGTTGGGCCCGAGCAGTCCCACGATTTCCCCCTGTCTCACATGAAAAGAGACATCGTTGACTACGGTGCGTTTGCCGTAGGTCTTGACCAGATGACGTGTGAAAAGTGTCATTCGGTCGTCGGAGTACTCAGGTCGTACATCATCGCCCGCATTGGTGAGTGCCGGTTGCAGTGTCTTGATGTCGTCCTTATTGTTGATGTCGTTGGTCTGTTCGGATTTTTGTTCCATGCTGAAAGGGAAATTAATGATTGAGGATGTAGAAGATTACTTAGATATTCCGGATGAATGAAATGATTGTTCTATCAGTAAAAAAAGCTAATACGATGAAAGTAGAAATGGCAAGGAATTCTCAAGAGTTTATCTTATTGATTTTATAATTAGTCAGCCCTCTCTGTTCGGTCGAGAAATCCATTGAGATGGTAAAAAGAAGCTTCTGCTCAGCCTTGTAGGCATCAGCATATTTGCGATTTGTCATCTGATTCTCAGCGGCATCAACGCCTCCATTGCTGTCCATCTTCAATTCCATGACCAAAATACACTTGCGATGATGAGCGACAAGGTCTATACGGCCTTTGGCAACATGTCGTTCCTCTTCCATATCACAATTGCAAAGATAAAAGACGTGCTTCAGAATAAAGACAAAGCGATCTTCCATGGCCTTCTGACTGTTATCCTGAGAATAGGGTGTGCCTGCCACGATGGATTGCAGGTTCTCCATCACCTCATCTATGTCAGCCTTGTTCAGAGCCGCTTTTATTCGAGTCGTACAATTGCTGACTTGATCCTCACGTTTAGCGAGAGCATTGGGAAGTACTATACTGTACAACGCTTGACGTACTTCTCGGTTTGGAGAGCCCAAGGTGTAAACATCTCCGTCAAACTCCTTGATGGTGAGGTAACCAGCCTGGTAGAGAAACAGCGTAACATCTGTAGCATTGGCATCCGACTCTTCCAAAGTGATGTTGTCAACCATGCATCCATCAAAATCTTTATCCTGGCTTCCATATCGTCCGAGCATCTCACTCAACATCTGATTGCCACCAGAGGAAATCCAGAAATTGCTGAACTGATGTTCAGATAAGGCATTGACAACACTGTAAGGATTGAATATCCCATCACTTTTCCAGTGGAAATGATACCCATCATACATGGCTTCCATTTGTGCTAATACCTGCAGTTTAGTGATATCTTTTTCCTCGGCTATGGACTTAAGTTCAGCATCAAACACTTGCCCCATCTCCTCCTTGGTGATACCACAGACTGTAGCGAATCTCGGGTTGAAACTCAAGTTGACCAAGGTGTTCAACACTGAGAAAAGTGAAAGTTGCGTGAACTTCATGATGCCTGTTAGGAAAAGACACTTCAGAAACTGGCTTCCTGTCTTGAAACAAGGGAAGAAACTACGATAGACGTCTTTTAACGCATCCTGCTCCTCATTTCTAAATAATGTATTTTGAAGAGGTGCGTCGTATTCATCCACCAAGACTGCAACCTGGTTGTCTGTTTGCTGGCAAGCATGGCGCATGAGATCGAACATACGGTCTTTAAGTACTGACTTTGGATGTTCAATTCCAAGTACAGCCTCGTACTCTTGTATTCTATCACTCAAATGTGCAGTTAAATCCTTCGCCGAGTCAATGCCACTAAAATCGAAGTGGAACACTTGTCGCTTTGGCCACGCTTGCTCCAAGTCCATAATTTTCAACCCCCGGAACAAGTCACTCCTTCCTTCGAAGTAATATTTCAATGTGCTTGTCAAAAGGCTCTTACCAAATCGGCGCGGTCGAGAGAGGAAACAAAACTTGTAGGTATTGGCTATTTGCCATACCAAATCCGTCTTATCCACGTAATAGTATCCACCTGTACGCAGTTCCTCAAAGTCCTGAATGCCTCTGGGCAATAGCAGTTTATGGCTTTCCATTCTTCATGTCTTTTGTATCAGAAAGGCATGAGTGATGCACATTTTTACTCAAACACGCCTTCAATTGCAACCTTAACATGCAAAAGTACACAATTATTTCGAATGTGGTGCTTATTTGCTGTTAAAAACTTTCGAATGGATGTGTTTTTACATTTCGCCATAAACAAAACCCGTTGACGATTCGCATGTATTGCCGCATTCCTAAAGGACTGCCTGTCATACGCATAAAACACATCCCTGCATAGTGACCATTCGTTTGAAAAACATCATTCAAGGACACAAAGAAAAACGCTGCGACCTCAGAGAAACCGCAGCGAATGAATAACTTGATGATGTGACCTGTGCTCCACCGCCCACCCGTGCGCAAGTAACGCCGGGATGAGGGCGGGCGCATAGGCAAAGGATGCACTAATTTCGGACAACGGGGCATGAAATGATGCGCCAGACGCGAGAGGGACTCATGAATGATTGTCGCTTAGTGTGTCCGCACTCCTCCGCGAGCCATCTGAAGGACAGATAGCGTTCAGTTTCTGACCCTTATCTTCCACTCGCCGTTCTTGCACACCATTTTGTTGGCGCTGACCTCTTCGTTGCCTGATTCGTACTTCACCTTATAATAAACTGTCGCAAGTGTGTCGGTGGTGAGTTCCACTTTGGTCACTTCCGTAGCGATGATCTTTCCTCTGTCTTTCTGTTTGATGAGCTGGTGCATCGTCCACATCTTGGCGATTTGCGCTTGTGTGAGCGAGTCCAGTTCCTGCCCGAAGTCCAGACACTGGTAATACTTGTCCATTTCTCCTTTCTCGAGGAGTTTCATGGCCTTGACAAAGGCATTTTTCAATGCCTCTTGAGGGGTCTTTTCCTCACAGGCAGAGAAAGTGGTCCAGCAAGTCAGGATCACGAGTAAGGACCTCGTCCATTTATTCATTTTCTCAATCTTAATTATATGTCTGGATGAGCGAATCTACTTCTGCCGGATATAGACATTGATGGGTGTGCCTGTGAAGGTCCAGTTCTCGCGAATTTTGTTCTCGAGGAAGCGCCTGTAAGGTTCCTTCACATACTGCGGGAGGTTGGCGTAGAAGACAAACGAAGGCACGTAGGTGGCAGGCAGTTGCATGCAGTACTTGATTTTGATGTACTTGCCCTTGAGCGATGGAGGTGGAGTGGCCTCGATGATGGGAAGCATCACCTCGTTGAGTTTGGCTGTTGACACCCTTGTTGTACGGCTGTTGTATGCCCTTTGCACTGCCTCCAGCACTTTGAATATGCGTTGCTTGGTCATGGCAGATGCGAAGACGATCTCCACGTCGTTGAATGGAGCGAGCCTTTCCCTGATGGTGTCCTCGAAATACTTGATGGCCTTGTTGCTTTTATCCTCCACCAGGTCCCATTTGTTGACCACGACCACCAGTCCCTTCTGGTTTTTCTGTATGAGTTGGAAGATATTGATGTCTTGTCCCTCGATACCTCTTGTGGCATCGATCATGAGCACACACACATCAGCGTTCTCTATGGCCCTGATTGCTCTCATGACCGAGTAGAACTCCAGGTCCTCGTTGACCTTGTTCTTCTTTCTGATACCAGCTGTATCGACAAGGTAGTATTTGAATCCGAACTTGTCGAACTTGGTGTAGATGGAGTCGCGTGTTGTTCCGGCGATGTCTGTCACCACATTCCTGTCGTCGGCGAGGAAAGCATTGACAATCGACGATTTGCCGGCATTGGGGCGTCCCACGACAGCCACCCTCGGTATGTCTTCCTCGATGGTTTGGTCGGGCTTGTCGCCAAAAGCAGCCACGACCGCATCGAGCAGTTCGCCTGTTCCGCTTCCCGAAATGGCGGAGATGCACATAGGGTCGCCAAGTCCAAGTGAATAGAACTCAGCGCTATAGAATTGCATGTCGTTGTTGTCGGTCTTGTTGCAGCAGAGTATGACAGGGCGCTTGGACTGTCGGAGTATCTCAGCCACCTGCTCGTCAAGGTCGGTGACCCCATTGGTGACATCGACCATAAACAAGATGACGTCGCACTCCTCGATGGCGATGAGCACCTGTTTTCTGATTTCCTCTTCAAAGACGTCGTCGGAATTGACCACCCATCCACCGGTATCAACCACAGAGAAGACCCTCCTTCCCCACTCACACTTCCCGTACTGTCGGTCGCGTGTGGTTCCGGCGGTGTCGCTCACGATGGCATGTCGTGTGCTGGTGAGTCGGTTGAAGAGTGTGGACTTGCCCACATTGGGGCGTCCCACTATAGCTAATAGATTTCCCATGTTCGTTTTGTTTGTCTTGATTAAGGGTTTTTGTCTTCAATAAACGAATGACGTATCATTCTTTGAGAGTTGTACAGAAAGGGCTATTCTACCCCACCCCTGCCCCACCCCTTAAATGGGAGGGGAGTTTTTATTCTGGATTGTAGCCGAAGAGGGAGAGTTCACGGTCGGAG
>CAMOWU010000082.1 GCA_946628545.1 uncultured Bacteroides sp.
TTGACCTTTGCATCTTGAAATAGCATGCAAAACGGTCAATGGTCAATGTTCAATGATCAATGGTCAATGATCAATGGTCAATGGTCAATGGTCAAAAATGCGATTAAGCGAGGGCAGAGCCAAGCTTGCTTGAGCTATGCCGAGCGTGAGCATTTTGGGCGAAGCCAATGCTCAATGGTCAATGGTCAATGGTCAATGACTAATACTCCGAATAATCCTTGGTTTCAGTCTTGTCGGTGATATCCTCCACCAAGGCGAGGGTATCGGTGGCAATCATCAGTTCCTCGTCGGTCGGGATGACACAAACGGTCACCTTTGAGTCGTCGGCAGAGATGACAGCCTCAGTGGCACGGCACGCGCGGTTGCGCTCCACATCCATCTTCACGCCCAGGAATTCCAGTCCGTTGGTGGCACCTTCGCGCACCTCCCACTGGTTCTCACCTGCACCACCCGTGAACAGGATGATATCGACACCGCCCATAGCGGCTGCATACTCACCTATGTATTTCTTGATGCGATAAGTGTACATCTCCTTAGCCAGACGAGCCTTGTCGTTGCCCACAGCGATGCCGGCAAGGATGTCGCGGAAGTCGTTCGACAGTTCCGACACACCCACCAATCCCGACTTCTTGTTCAGCAGGTCAGAGATACCCTTGGTGTCGAGGTTGAGTTTGTCCATCAGGAAAGTCACGGCGCCAGCGTCGATATCGCCTGAGCGAGTGCCCATGATGAGTCCCTCAAGTGGAGTGAGTCCCATAGAAGTGTCGATGCACTTGCCGTCTTTCACAGCTGCGATAGACGCGCCATTGCCGATGTGGCAAGTGATGATCTTGGTGCCTTCAGCAGGACGGCCTAAATACTCCAGCACACGCTGCGAAACGTAGCGGTGGCTCGTTCCGTGGAAACCGTAGCGGCGTACACCATACTTGGCATAAAGTTCATAAGGAAGGGCGTACATGAAGGCGTAGTCGGGCATCGTCTGATGGAAAGCGGTGTCGAACACACCTACCTGAGGAACGTTGGGCAACAGGGCTTTCACCGCATTGATACCCTTGATGTTGGCAGGGTTGTGGAGAGGAGCCAGGTCGTTGCAGGCGGCGAAGTCGCGCATCACCTCATCGGTGATGACCACACTCTGGTTGAATTTCTCGCCTCCGTGCACCATACGATGGCCCACTGCGTCGATGTCGTTCACACTCTCGAGCACAGCGTATTCACCACTGGTCAACAACTCGAAAATGAACTGCACGCCACGGGTGTGCTCTGGTATAGGCTCGTCGATCTTCACCTTCTTGCCGTCAACCTTGAGTTTGATGAAAGAGTCGGGAGAACCGATCTTCTCGATGCCACCCGAAGTGATGACGGATTTGTCGTCCATATTGTAGAGCGCATACTTGATGGATGAGCTACCACAATTCAATACTAAAATCTTCATTGATTCTGCTATTTATTTGTTTTCTTTAGCCGCCATGGCCTGGTTGGCAGTGATGGCTATCATCTTATACACATCATCCACAGAGCAACCACGGCTCAAGTCGTTGACAGGACGTGCGATTCCCTGAAGAATAGGACCGATAGCGTCGGCCTCGCCCAGACGCTGCACCAGCTTGTAAGCGATATTGCCCACTTCCAAGCAAGGGAAGACGAGCACATTGGCCTTGCCGGCGATATCGCTGCCAGGAGCCTTGCTGGCACCAACACTTGGCACCAAAGCGGCATCTGCCTGAAGCTCACCGTCGATCTTCAACGCTGGATCCAGTTCCTTGGCCAGACGAAGGGCCTCGGTCACCTTATCCACCACTTCATGCTTGGCACTGCCCTTGGTAGAGAAACTCAGCATGGCTACACGTGGCTCCTCAAAACCAGCCACTGCCTTGGCAGTCTGGGCGGTGCACACGGCAATCTGACTCAACTGAGAGGCATCGGGCATCGGGGTAACGGCTACGTCGCCTACCACCAGCACGCCATTCTCGCCATATTGTGGTGTCTTGGTGATCATGAGCATGGCACCCGACACGCAGGTGATGCCAGGAGAGCACTTGATGATCTGAAGGGCTGGACGAAGGGTGTCGCCAGTAGTGGAGCGCGCACCGGAGATCTGTCCGTCGGCATCGCCGTTCTTGATGATGAGGCATCCGAAGTAGAGGGGGTCGAGCACTTTCTCGCGTGCCTGCTCAATGGTCATGCCTTTCTTCTTGCGGAGTTCATAGAGCAACTGGGCATATTCCTCGCGCTTGGGGCTGGTGGCAGGGTCGATAAGTGTGGCCTTGTCGATGTTCTTCAGCCCGAGTTTGTCTGCAAGTGCATGCAGCTCGTCGATGTTGCCGAGGATGATCAGGTCGGCCAGACCGTCAGCGATGGCGCGGTCGGCTGCTGTAAGCGTACGTTCTTCTGTGCCTTCTGGAAGCACAATGCGCTGTCGGTTGGACTGGGCGCGTTGGATGATTTGACTGATTAAGTCCATAATATTGGTGTTTTTTGATGGTTTTTCTTTTCGTTTTTGTCAGTTTTTCGGCTAAAAGTTGAATCGTTTAATCGATTATTCGTTTTCTCGTTTAATCGATTATTCGTTTAATCGATTATTCGTTTTCCCGAAAATCCTTACTTGAGGCGAGCAACAGTCTCTTTGATGCGGCGCATGGCCTCAACGATGTTCTCGTCGCTTGTGGCATAACTCATGCGGAAACATTCGGGGCTGCCAAAGGCATCACCACCCACTGTGGCCACATGACCCACCTCCAGCAGATACATGGCGAAGTCGGTTGAGTTGTTGATCACGCGGTCGCCGTCTTTCTTGCCGAAGTAGTAAGAGCACTTGGGGAAGAGGTAGAACGCGCCCTTGGGTTCACGCACCTCAAAACCGGGGATGTCCTTGGCGAGCTTCACGATAAGGTTCTTACGGCGCTCAAAAGCCTGACGCATCTGTTCCACACAATCCTGGCTGCCTGTGTAAGCAGCCTCGGCGGCTTTCTGGCTCACGGAGCAAGGTCCGCTGGTGTATTGGCCCTGCAACTTGTTGCAACCCTTCACTATCCACTCTGGAGCGGCGATGAAACCGATACGCCAACCCGTCATGGCATAAGCTTTCGACACACCGTTGATAATCACCACACGGTCCTTGATGTCGGGGAAAGAAGCCATGGAGGCATGAGAACCTACATAGTTGATATGCTCGTAAATCTCATCGGCGATAACGATGACGCGCTCGTGGCGAAGCAACACATTCTTCAGGCCTTCCAGTTCCTCAAGGCTATAGACCGAACCTGTAGGATTGGATGGAGAACAGAGAATCAGGGCGCGTGTCTTGGGAGTGATGGCGGCCTCCAACTGCTCGGGAGTAATCTTGAAATCCTGCTCGATGGTAGCCTCCACAATCACAGGCTCTCCATCGGCCAATTTCACCATCTGGGGATAGCTCACCCAGTAGGGAGCGGGAATGATCACCTCGTCGCCAGCATTGATGATGGCCATGATGGTGTTGCACACCGACTGTTTGGCACCATTGGAGCAGAGAATCTGAGATGGAGCGTAGTCCAGACCGTTCTCGTTCTTGAGTTTGGCCACGATGGCGTTCTTCAAGGCTGGATAGCCTGGAACGGGAGAGTACTTGGAGAAATTCTCGTCGATGGCCTGCTTCGCTGCCTCCTTGATGTGGTCGGGGGTGTTGAAGTCGGGTTCGCCGACACTGAGGTTGATGACATCTACACCCTGGGCCTTGAGCTCGCTACTGCGCTGCGACATGGCAAGAGTAGCAGAGGGTGACAGTCTGTTGAGTCGATCTGATAGATTTTCCATTGTCTTATATGTTATTTGTCTTTATATTGTCTATTATTTAAGTTTCTGTCATTATAAAATTTTAAAGATGGAGTTTTAAACTCCCCCTTTAAATCTCAAACTCCTTTTTTTAACTTCCCTTTTTAACTCCCATTTTTACTTCCCTTTTAACTTCCCTCTTAACTTCCCTTTTAACTCCCCTCTTTAACTTCCCTTTTTAACTTCCCTCTTTAACTTCCCTTTTAACTTCCCTCTTTAACTCCCCTTTTAACTCCCCTTTTAACTTCCCTTTTAACTTCCCTTTAAAAAATTCACTTCTTGAAGTGAAGGTTATGTCCCATGCGCTCCTTTTTGGTGAGCAGGTAGCGCTCGTTGTATTTATTGGGCTGGATCTCGATAGGCACATTCTCCACAATCTCCAGGCCGTAGCCTTCAAGGCCCACGCGCTTCACGGGATTGTTAGTCAGCAGGCGAATCTTGCCCACACCCAGTTCACGCAGGATCTGAGCACCCACTCCGTAGTCACGCTCGTCGGGGTCGAAACCCAAGTGGATGTTGGCATCCACCGTGTCGTAACCCTCCTCCTGCAACTTGTAGGCGGCAATCTTGGCCATGATGCCTATGCCACGTCCCTCCTGGTTGAGATAGACGATGACACCCTTGCCAGCTTTCTCTATCTCCTGCATCGACTTGTGGAGTTGCTCTCCGCAATCGCAACGGCGGGAAGCGAAGATGTCGCCGGTCATGCAGGAAGAATGCATGCGGACCAATACGGGTTCGTCTTTCTCCCAAGTGCCTTTGAACAAGGCGATGTGGTCCAAGCCATTGCTCTTCTGCTTGAAGGGGATGATATGGAAATGGCCGTAAGCGGTGGGCAGGTCGGCTTCCTCACCACGTTCGATGAGCGATTCCTGACGCAGGCGGTACTCTATCAGGTCTTTGATCTGGATGAGGCGCATGTCGAACTGCTTGGCCTTCTCGATGAGCTGTGGCATACGGGCCATGGTGCCATCGGGGTTGAGGATCTCGATCAGAGCAGCGGCTGGATTCATCCCCGAAAGACGAGCCAGGTCGATGGCGGCCTCGGTATGTCCAGCACGGCGGAGCACACCCTTGTCCTGGGCGTAGAGGGGGTTGATGTGGCCGGGCTGGCCAAAGTCGGTGGGTTTGGAGGCTGGGTCTGCCAAAGCGCGGATGGTAGCGGCGCGGTCGTGAGCGGAGACACCCGTGGTGCAACCCTCAAGCTTATCCACTGTCACCGTGAAAGGAGTGCCCAGCATGGAAGTATTGTTCTCCACCTGATGCGTCAGGCCCAGTTCCTCGCAACGGGAGATGGTGATAGGAGCACAAAGCACTCCCCTGCCCTCGGTGAGCATGAAGTTGACCTTCTCGGGAGTAATCAACTCGGCCGCAGTGATGAAGTCGCCCTCATTCTCGCGGTCCTCATCGTCAACAACAATCACGAACTTGCCTTCCCTGAAGTCGGCAATCGCGTCTTCTATAGTACTGAATTTCAAATCTTCCATATCGGTCGTTTTTTTATTGTCTATATGTTACTTCATGACCTCAAACCATCTTCTTCCCTGCCGCCAGAGCCAGGCAACGCTCCTTCTGCACCGAGCATGTGCGCACGATATTGCGAAGGTCGCGAAGCAAGCGTATGCGGAAACGGGCCACACGGAAGACAAGGAACACTCCCACGGGGAAGATGATGCCTGCTGCCATGTTCAGACGCTTGTTCTTGAACGGACAGGTATGCGAATGGAGGTCGAGCACGGGGAAACGGTTCAAGTCGCGGATCAACTGGCGGTCCTTGCTGTTGGACAGCACCTCCACCACATATTCCATCTGCTCACTGATGCTTTCAATCCTCTCGTCTTGGTCGATCTTGAAGAACAGGCGTATGTAATTGGGGAATCGCTTGAGGTTATTATGCTGGAGATAATCCTCGCAATCTGCCGACAGCGCCTGGAGACGATTGGCCATTGCAGAGTAGTTGGGGTCGTCGATAATCACTTCTTTCTTCACGATGTAGCGGTGGGAACGGATTCCCAAAATCCTGCGGAAGAACTCACGGTAGGCATCGGCGTTGAACACCACGGAGTCGTTGTTGGCCTTGATGGTGAAGAAGGCGCCGACAGGAGCCAAGACAATGGTGCTGAACCATGTGCCCAGCCAAACGGGCAAGGTGCCCTGGCGGGCAAGGTTGGAACTACCCTTGTTGATGATGTAGTAGATGATGAAGATGACCACCGAGATGACCACTGGCAAACCCAGTCCACCTTTGCGGATGATGGCGCCAAGCGGGGCTCCGATGAAGAAGAACACCAAGCAGGCCAAGGCCATGGTGATCATCGTGTGGACCTGGATCTCATGGCGGCGGATCAACTCGTCGCCTTGCTTCATCGACAACGACTTGAAACTGACATCCATCTGGTGACGCGCCACCTCCTGCGAGGCGTTGCGGATGACGGCGCTCTGCTGGTCTTTCGACATCTTGTTGAACACAGTATCTAGATTGATTTCCGCCAACTGACCGCTTTTCACCTCCGCCTCGGCGCGTTTCAACTCCTCCTCGGGCACTACGGGCAGATTCAGCACATGGGCGTTCATGTCGTTGTAGTAGAAACGTCCGATGCTGTCGTAGAACTGCTGCAGGGAGTCGGCGTCGGCGCGCAGCTCTTCCATGTTCTTGGTGGTGGCAGCTGAGGAGTAGAGGTCGGCGTCGGTCAAGTTGAAACTGTTGTCGAACTCGATGATGAACTGCTTATAGACAAAGGTCTCCCTGCGATAAGGGATGTTCTTGGTCTGCAAGGCCTGGGTGTTCAGGTTCTCAAACTGCTCACCGCTATAGAGGTCGAGCAACAGATGACCCTTGTCGGCAGTCGTTTCCATCTTACCGGAATCAGCCAACAGGATATGCACCTTGTCGGCACCGTCGCGAAGGTTGTAGATCATCACATTGTAGAGCATACCCGTCTCCTTGTCCTTCTTCTGGACGTAAAGGTTGAGGTCCTGGATGCCGTCATAGAACACTCCTTCAGGAATGTCCAACTCAGGTGATTTCTGGCGCATGGAGAAGAGCATCTGCATGAGGTTCTTCTGGGCCTGCGGAGCCACCTGGTCCTGGATATAGAACGACACTCCGCTCATCAGCAGAATGAAGATGGCGATGGGAGCGAGGGTACGATAGAGGGAGATACCTGCCGCCTTGATGGAGAGCAACTCAAAGCGCTCGCCCAGGTTGCCGAAAGAAATGAGCGAGGCGAGCAGGATGGCAAGGGGCAAGGCCAGAGATATCAGGGTCTCGCCGGCATAGAGGAAGAACTTGCTCAGCACCGACATGGGAAGACCCTTGCCCACAAGGTCATCGACAAACTTCCACAGGAACTGCATCATGACGATGAACTGGCAGATGAAGAAAGTGCCAATAAACAGGGTGATGAAGTTCCTGAAAACGAATATGTCGAGCTTCTTGATGGGTTTCATTAATATGTCGTCACGAAAGAACATGCAAATTTACGAAAAACCGAGCAGAGAGAACGTTGTTTTTGTGTATTTTTAGCATTATAGGGCAGATTTTTCAGCAAGTTGATATTTTTTTCAGAAAAAATCGCCGAAAACTTTTTTATTTTACAAAAAACTGCTACCTTTGCACCGCAAAAACGGATGGCGAGATAGCTCAGTTGGTTAGAGCGTCGGATTCATAATCCGGAGGTCGAGGGTTCGGGTCCCTCTCTCGCTACAAAGAAAATCAGGCAGTTACGATTTCGCAACTGCCTGATTTTTTGTTTTCAAGTTCTCGTGTTTTTTATTTCTTGAACTTTAGCAAGTGAGAAATCGGCCTGAAAGGCCAATATCTCTTAGTCCAGGGCAACGCCCTGGGAATATGTAACACAAATAACCTGCGCCCTGTAAGGGCAGCATCATCAATGATGTTAACGATTTTGCCCTTACAGGGCGCAACTACCAACCACATCAAACCCAGGGTGATGCCCTGGGTTATAAGAGGATTGCCCCTTCGGGGCGCATATGCTAAAGTTGAGTTATTTCTTCTTCCCTTTGGTGAGGAAGGCACCGAGGAGAGTGCCGGCAATGGCTGCGGCCACAAGGGCCGACAGCTTGCCGATGTCGCGGAGGCTGGGCTTACTGTCCAACCCGAAATTTTTGTTGGGATTAGGCTCTTTCATGCTGCAAAAGGATTACTTCATAATGATTTTCTTGGCTTTGCCGTTCTTCATCCTCACGATGTTCACACCCTTCTGGGGCTGACTGAGCTGACGGCCTTCGGTATCGTAGTAGCCGATGATGTCGGACTCGTCTTCAGTCTCAATCTGGTTCAGCCCGTTGGAGATGGCGTCGGTGTCTTCCATCACGGCTGCGAGTTCCTTGGCGTTGAGGGCGTAGTTATAGATGCGCAAGTCGTCGATGTAGGAGCGGAGGAAAGGATCGGCAGCAAACTGGCTTCGACCGATATAGTTCATCACGGGATGGAAGTCCGACGGACGAATGGTGATGTCGGTGGAAGAGGCCCTGAGATCGCCATCCACATAGATGCAGACGCTGTCCTTGCTCAGTGTCACTGCCACATGATGCCAGGCGTTTGAGCCAAGGCGGCTGCAACTGAGTGTCTGCTCGTCGCCTCCGTTCTTGATGGCGAAGCGCATCTGCGATCCGTTGCTGGGGGTGAGGAACATGTACTGGTCGGTGCCGTTGCCGAAGTCAAAGATTCGCTGCCATGCCGAGGAGCTGTTGCGCCAGAAGGCCCACATGCAGATGGTCATCTCCTGCTGGTCGGCCACCTCGTAGGGAAGCTGGATGTAGTTTTGTGTGCCACTCAGGCTGAGCGACTTCTCGCCCGACTTATGCTGGGTCGTGTAGGTCTCATTACCGCATATCACAGCGTGGAAAGCGTTCTGGCAGTTGTCGGTCAGGGCGTCGTCGAACTGCAACTGAGCCAGAAGCGTGCGCTCGCCCGAGGTCTTGCCCGCCACGGAGTCGCTGCACTCCGACATGTTTTCCGACTTGTCGATGGCCTTGATCTTGTAGAGGTAGTCATGACCCGGACGACAGGTATTGTCGAGGAAACTGGTGCCTTGGATCTTGCGTCCGATGGTGTTCCAGTAGTCTTCCTCCACATCCTTGCGCAGGATCATGTAGCCGTCGAGGTCTTCCTCGCTGTTGGCTGCCCATTGCAGAAGGACGGAACCCGTGCGCGGCTCAGCGGTGAGGTTGGTGGGTGCTTCAGGGGCTTTCAGTTCGCATGCGGCATCCACAGGCAGGATGCGCCACTGCTGTCGCTTGCGGGCTGTAGCAGATGAGGCCAACGATCCTTGGCGGACGGTGGTGTTGTCGGCACTGCTGTTGCTGGCCAGTTCCAAGTAGAGGTTGCTCTCACGGTTGCGGATATAGTAGAAGCCATCGCCTGCATACTCCAGATACCACTGTTCGTTGCTGCCGAAACTGCCTTTATAGATGATGACGTTGGCACCGGAAAACATGGAGAAGTTGAGCACATCGAGTGTGCAACCCGAAGAGGGGATGGTGATGGTGTAGTAACTGAAGTCGCCGCCGATGCGTGAGTCAACGGGCTGAACATCCCATATCTGATAGACACCGCCCTTGTTGGCGCGCTGCACCACGTTCGTGCCACTGCCAACGGAGCCACCCTCGCAAGAGAGTAGCTTCTTGCTGTAGCGGTTCATGATGATGTACTGGCCACCACTGATGTAGCTGGGCGCCACATCCTCGCCATAGGTGATGTTGATGATGCGCTCGGCATTGGTCTGGCCCTTCTGGTAACCTGTGCCACCAGGGATCTCGATGAAGAATTCACGCATGGGTCCCTGACCGTCGAAATAGACATCGCGGTCGGTGGAGACGAACTGGTAGGTGGAGGTGTTGGCCTGACGCTCGGAAGAACCCAGATAGGCGTGGATGGCCTTGGTGCTGTCGTTGCGATAGACGGCGGCTGAAGTCCAGGCGCCACGGTTCTCGGCATAACCGATTCGGGATCCATGGTTGCTGTCCT
The DNA here is from genome assembly GCA_946628545.1 of uncultured Bacteroides sp. Classification (GTDB taxonomy): domain Bacteria; phylum Bacteroidota; class Bacteroidia; order Bacteroidales; family Bacteroidaceae; genus RUG11857. Next base: position 9,806 of record CAMOWU010000082.1, read on the forward strand.
GGCAGAACTGACCGCGTGCCACGGCATCGAATCCCCACCAGATACCACTCTGCATACCGTATTCCACGCCCACGATGGCCTCGCCCACGTTGTGAAGCTCGTCGGCAGTGGCCATTTTCCCGTCGGCGCGCACTTCCTTGAAGAAGTTGGCGTAGGTGTTGAACGAACCCGCCAGCTGGTGGGTGTTGCCTTCATCCACATAAGGTTTCATGTAGTTGTACCACGAAGAAGCCTCATCGCAGTTAAGGGTGTTGCCGGCGGAGATACGGATGGTGTCGAAACGAGGGTAGCTTTCGCGCAGCATCTTGCAGATCTCGCGCATATCGCTCTTGCTGCCCTGTCCCCAGCCGTAGTCGGGTTCATTGAAAGGCGAGACGGAGACAAGACGGTGCTTGCTCTCTCGCTGCACGTATGCCACCGACTGGTCAATCATGTCGCACCAGTTCTTGATGTTGGCCTTGTTGTTGGAGGTGTACCATTCATGAATACCGGCTTCCTGGTCATCGTTGATGACGCAATCGACGTCTTTCCTCACCAGGTCCGCGAGACGCAGACGCTCTTTCAGGTTCTGGATGTGGTTGTTGGTGAGTTTTCCGTTGTTGAGTTGGAAAGCGGGTTGGAAAGAGAGACGGACGACGCCGATGTTGTCTGCCCCTATGTGGTTGATGCCTTTACGCATGTTCTGCTCGTTCTTCCAAGCGGTGTCCATACCCCAAATGACGGGGAAGGTCTTGCCTTCGTCGGTGACATCGAAAGGCACAACGTTGCCGGGGACCGTGTTGGCCTTGAGCATGTAACTGGAGGTTGGAATAGCCTCTTGAGCCATGCCAGGCAATGCTGTCAATGCGAATGACGCAATCAGTGAAAGTTTTTTCATATCTGAAATCTATTTGTTAGTGTTTTTTATTGAGGTTAGGGACTTTAGGGTCCTTAAAGTCCTTAAGGTCCTTAAAGTCCTTAGGGTCCTTAGGGTCATTTGATGATTTCCAGTGGATAGAGGTGCACATCGCTGTTGAGTCCTGACGGGACAGGACTCCACTTGGCGTAGTCGTCTTTCTTGTAGTTCAGATCGACCACATTGATTTCCTCAAACTTACGCCATTTCACGCCCTTTCGGTCCATCCAGGCGATGCGGTTGGCAGGAAGGTTGCTCACCTCGATGTCGATGGTGTTGGTGCCTTCGCGCAGATACTTGCCTACACGCAGGCAATAAGGAACGGTAAAGAGTGTGGCAACATACTCGCCGTTGATGCTCACACGGGCGCTTTCGCGCACGTCGCCCAAGTCGAGCAACCAGTCGCGGGTCATGGTGGCGGGCAGTTCAAAGGTGGTGGAATAGCGTCCTGTCGCCATGGTGATATTGAGCAGGGAGTCGCTCAAGGAGGTCCAGGAACGAGGACTGCCAATATGGATGAGTGTGTCAGGCACCTGGGGAGCGCTGGCTGTGAAGGTCAGGGTCCAGTCTGTGCCTTGGAGAGGATCTGCACCCACCTTCTGCTTGAAGTAGGTCCAATCGGGGAAGTTGTCCGCGCTGGCCTGGGTGAATGTGCGGAGAATGGCGGACTGGCCTGATGCCAGCTGGAGAAGCACAGAGGTCTTGCCTCCCTCATGCTTCACTTTGGCACGGCCAATCGCTCCGTCCATGGGGTTGTAGATGACGACTTGCTCGGCAGCCACTCCCAGTTCCACCCATTCGTCGATATCCTTGCCCTGAAGGTTGGCGACGAAATAATGGTAGCCTTGGCTGTTGGCGCGGCGCAAGCACTGGAGTCCTTGCTGGCTGCGCATGGGTTCGCGACGCGCATCACACTGCAAAAGGGCGGAAGCATAGTCCGACGCACAGATCAAACGGCCTTTGCCGTAGGGGGAATTGACATCACTTTCACCGATGAAACCGATGTTTTTTGCCAATTTAGCCAGTTGCGACTGATAGTTTTTTGTTCGTTGCTCAAGGTTGCTGAAACCAGGCACTTGCTGCGGTATGCCTCCCACGAAAACCACCGTTGCGCCTTGTTCTGCCAAGTGGAGCAGATGGGCGAAGGTTGCCTCGTCGATGAATCGCACACCCGGCACGATGATGGCAGAGTAAGCGTTCTGGCCGGTGGTGGTGAGATGCCCGTCTTTCATGTAGGTGCGGGCGAGATACTTGTCGGAGATGTAGTCCACGTCGTAGCCGCTCTTGATGATGGTCTGGATGGCCTTGATGAACTCTGGGGCACGGCGGTCCATGGAATGGATGTCGAACTGTGCAAGCCTGCCTTCCTGGTCGTAGATCATGTCGTAGTAGGGCAGATAGACCAACATGTCGTTGTCGGGCTCACCCCATTGCAGGAAACTCTGGCAACGCTCGATGTACTTGGAGAAGGCGGGCATGTCGTGCCAGTAGTTGCTGGCTGGCGACATATCGACAGAGGCGTAGAAACGCCACCCTGGCCAGGGATCGTCTTGTGGGGAGTAGCAGGTGCCATGGAAGAAGACGTGGTTGACACCGGAGATGAACATGAGGTCGAGGTCGGGCTTGCACTGGGAGAGTGATGTGCGGAAATGCTCGGTGAGCCAGGTGAATGTCTCGGATGATGTGTAGCGTTTGCCCGAGATATGGGCGGCAGAAGATGCATACTTGAGCATGGAGATGTCGGAGAAGTTCTTCTTCGTGTTTCCAGGGTCCTGGCGCAGTCCCTTGATGCCGAAGTCCGACAGTCCGAAACCTTCGCACTCGGGGATATCGACTGCAGCATAGACGTCAATGAGGTTGGCAGGACTGCCATGAGCCTGGTTGCGGGTGATGGCATGTCCGTTGTGTGCCCAGCGGGTCCATTCCTCGGTAAAGTTCTCTAAGAGCAGTTCGCCCAGGGTCAGGCGATAGTCCGACATGATGCGCCGTCCGGCGTCGGTGCGGTTCTCTTCGCGCAAGAAGTCGGGGAAGTAGTTCTCCAGTCGATAGCCGCGTCTTTTGCTGAATTCATCGAGCAGTTCGGGGGTCCAGTCGGCACCATAGACCTCGTAGGAGTCGTTGAAGAAAGTGTGGGGGCGGGCTATGCGCTGGTTGGCGAAAGCGGAATCGAAACGGGCAAGATAATGCTGGAGGGCGGTCTTGCTGAAGTGGTCGATGACCAATCCCTCGCCGCCTGGGGCAGCGCGTTTCACCTGCTGACGGGTACGTCCGCAATAAAGTGCGATGACCTTCCACTGACCGCGAGGCAGGAAACGAAGGTCCAAGGTGCCGTTTTTCACACTTGAAGTGACATCCACCACTTTCTGATAGACGATGGCATCGTCGCTTTCCTGTGTCCTGTAGGCCATCACCTTCTGAAGCAAGGCAAAGTCGCGTTGCTTAGGGTCCTGGCACTGGATGTCGATGACTTGTGGTTGTGCGCTGTTGTAGTCGTAGGTCTGGAAGATGGCTTTTGCGGCGGCTTCCTGGATGGGTACCAACGGACCGCCAAAAGGCCAGCCTGTGCCGGTGGCCATGTCGGTCTCGATGCCCACGGTGCGTCCTACGGCCTCCGTGAATCCCAGCATCTCCATCCACTGCGGGGAGAGGTAGGGTATGTTGTTGGTCTTATTGCCCTGGACACCGTAGATAGGCGTGATCTCCACTCCGCCTATGCCTGCCTGGGCATAGGCTTGCAGGTTGTAACTCAGGTTGTTCTTGTCAACAGCGCTGCCCAGCCACCACCAGCGGGTGTAGGGCTTGGCTTCTGGTGCGGCAGGTATCCAGTCCTGAGCGAATGTCGAAAGGCTCAGGACAACTGCTGAGAGGAAGACGATATAACGTTTCTTCATTGACTTGTTTTTTTAGAGGGGTAATCTATAGCATCTGGAACTTAACCTCAGCACGTGCGCCCCGAAGGGGCAACCTTCCTATAGCCCAGGGCACTGCCCTGGGTTCTTGATATTGTTTGTAGTTGCGCCCTGTAAGGGCAAAATCATTTCTTCTTTTCATGATGATGCCCTTTCTGGGCGATTTTTGCTGTTCTTAATATATCCCCAGGGTGTTACCCTGGGCTTAGGGATGATGCCCTTTCAGGGCGGTTCTATCCGTTCATATTCGCTTGTTACAGTTGAATCTAGAGCATCTAAAGAATCTTGTTTTTAGTTTCCGTCGGGCTTGGCGACTTCAAAGAATTGGGAATCGACCCAATGGAAAGTATCGAGTGCATCGGGATGGGCGGGGTCGAAGGGGGTGTAGATGTCCTTGATGTGGCTCACGATGGGCAACTGGAGCGACTTGATGCCTTCCACGACCATCTTAGAGATTTCGTAGGCGCCGTAGGGATTGAAGTGGGTGTTGTCGGCCAAGGCTGTAGGTTGGCCTGGATAGGTGTTGGCGGGATAGTGCACCAAGGCTTTCTTGGAACCCTCGAAACCCAAAGTCTCGAAGAAGGTGCGGGTCATGTCGTGCAGTTCTATCACTGGCACCTGTTCTCTCTGTGCCACCCATCGCATGGCGTCGGGATAGTCGGCATGGGTCTCCACAATCTTGGTGTTGGTGGCATCGAATGCCCTGCGCTGGGTAGGGGTGATGAAGACGGGAGTGACTCCCTTGGCACGTGCCTCGTCGATAAAGGTTTTCAGACAGGTGGCGAAGTTGTAGTAGGCGCCCTTGCCTGCTCCTTTCTCTTTCTGGTCGTTGTGGCCGAACTCCACGAAGAGATAGTCGCCTGCCTTCATCAGGGAGATGATCTTGGCGAGACGTTTCTCGGCGATGAACGACGAAGCGCGCTCACCGCTCTCGGCGTAGTTGGCTACTGCCACGCGGTCGTCGAACCACTGGGTGATCATCTGTCCCCAACTGGCCCAAGGCTCGTAGTCCTGGTCCACCACGGTGGAGTTGCCGCAAAGCCACAGGGTGGTGACTTCTGGGTCGGCTGGTTCTATGCGGATGGCGGCACAGGCAGGCGCATCGCCTGTCACCTCGATGCTGAGTTTATCGTCCCAGTTGAGTTTGGTTTTCTCGCGGGGTTTGATGCGGACGAAGTCGTTGTCGCCTATGCGGGTGTCGCGCTTGTTGACGATGAAAGAGAAGTCTTTCAACTCGCCTTTTTTGGTGGCTATATTATTGAGAAACAGTCGTCTCGACTCTGCTCTCACGGTCGTGCTGGCGGCTTTCTTCTTATTGCCCAAGGTCACTGTCACCTTGTAGTTGCCATCTGGCACATTGACAGAGAAGATGAAGGGCTCACCGCCTTTCTTGCCTGGCACTTTGATGAAGTCGTAGCCATAACCTTTCTCTGTGCTGAAAGTGTCGGCTGGGGTGATGACGGTGGCGTCGGCCCGCGGACCGGCAAAGGAGAAATCATGGCGCTGGGCGTTCACACACAAGCTCAGCAGGCTGGCGAATAGGAATAACAGGGGTTTCATTTGGTTAATTGGAAGTTAAAGGGGAAGTTAAAGGGGGAGTTAAAGGGGGAGTTAAAGGGGGAGTTAAAGGGGAAGTTAAAGGGGAAGTTAAA
>CAMOWU010000083.1 GCA_946628545.1 uncultured Bacteroides sp.
CGGCATAGCTCAAGCAAGCTTGGCTCTGCCCTCGCTTAATCGCATTTTTGAACATGAATATAGGTACGGACGAGAATGTCTGCACTCCAAAATACAGGTAAAAAAACATTTGATATTAACAATGAAAAAAACAATTGCAATCGTTGCTGGTGGCGACTCCTCGGAACACGATGTGTCGCTCCGCAGTGCTGAAGGAATCTATTCTTGGATCGACAAAGAGAAATTCAATGTATATACGATTGAAATCAAGGGCCTGACCTGGGAAGCACATCTTCCCGATGGAACCAAGACCCCTGTCAATCGCCATGACTTCACTTTCGAGGAAGGCGGCAAGACCGTGAAACCCGATTACGCCTACATCACCATCCATGGCACACCAGGGGAGAACGGTATTCTACAAGGCTATTTCGACCTGTTGCATATCCCTTATTCCACATGCAGTTTGCTCGTAGCCGCCATGACGTTCAACAAGTTCACGCTCAACCAGTATCTGAAAGGCTTCGGAGTGAGAATCGCTGAGTCGATGCTGATTAGAGAGGGACACTCGGTGAGTGCCGAAGACATTGTCAGCCATGTGGGACTGCCTTGTTTCGTCAAGCCCAATGAGGGAGGATCGAGCTTCGGGGTGAGCAAGTGCCGTACAGCCGAGGACATCCTTCCTGCCATCGAAAAGGCGATGAAGGAGAGTCCGGAGGTTGTTGTGGAGGCTGAACTGAAAGGCACAGAGATTGCCAATGGTGTCTATAGGACAAAGAAGAGCGGCATCCAGGTGCTTCCTATCACCGAGGTGGTCAGCCATAACGAGTTCTTCGACTATGGTGCCAAGTACAACGGCGAGGTGGAGGAAATCACGCCTGCCCGTCTGTCGGAGAGCACAACCAACCGGGTGAAGACCTTGACATCCGCCATCTATGACATTCTTGGTGGTGAGGGTATCATGCGTGTAGATTACATCATCACCCAGGAAGAACAAGATGGAAAAGTCGTTGACAAGATCAACTTGCTCGAGATCAACGCCACCCCAGGTATGACACTTACCAGCTTCATCCCACAGCAAGCCAAAGCGGAAGGCATTGAGATGAAAGACCTACTGACCGAGATCATCGAGGACAAACTGTCCTGACCCCTTTACAACTAATCCCAGATATAATCCCAGATACCATTATGGAAGACTATTCAGACATCCGACCCTATCTGCCAGAAGAACTGCCGCAGATTTACGAGGAACTGCTCGCCGACGAGAAGTTTCGCAATATGATCGCAGTGGTGTATAAGGACCTGCCCTTTGAGGCTGTAGCAGCCACCCTGCGCTCATGCAAGACCAACACCGAAATGCAGGTGAAGCTTGTCTATCCTGTGCTCACCCAGTTGCTTGCCACTCAGAGCCAGGGACTCACATCCGATTTCTCTTCCATTCCCAACGATGGCACCTGCTACACTTTTGTCTCCAACCACCGCGACATCGTGCTCGACTCGGCTTTCCTCGACTACGCCCTGTTGCAAAACAAGATGGATACAGCAGAGATCGCCATAGGCGACAACCTGCTCATCTATCCATGGATCAAGAAACTGGTCAGGGTAGCCAAGGCTTTCATCGTGCAGCGCGCGCTCACGATGCGACAGATGCTCATGGCATCCGCCAAGATGTCGAGATACATGCACTACGTCATCAACGAGAAGAAGCAGAACATCTGGATAGCGCAGCGCGAGGGACGAGCCAAGGACTCCGACGACCGCACGCAGGAAAGTGTGCTGAAGATGATGGCTATGGGCGGGGAAGGCGACGTCATCCAGCGGCTTAAGGACCTGAACATCGTGCCACTGAGCATATCCTATGAATACGATCCCTGCGACTTCCTCAAAGCCAAGGAGTTCCAGCTCAAGCGCGATGTGGAAGGATGGAAGAAAAGCCCTGCCGACGACTTGCAGAACATGCAGACAGGCATCTTCGGTTATAAAGGACATATCCATTATCAATCCGCACCTTGTATCAACGCGTGGCTCGACACCATCGACCCCGCCACTCCGAAGGCCGACATCTTCCGTATGGTGGCCGAGAAAATCGACCAAGGCATTCATGCCAACTACAGCCTCTATCCTGCCAACTACATCGCCGCCGACCTGCTGCAAGGTTCAGACCAGCGTTGCGGGCACTACTCTGCTGAGGAGAAAAGCGCATTCGAGGCATACGTGGACAAGAAAGTGGCTATGGTGGAGCTGGAGAATGCAGACAAGGACTTTCTGCGCGAAAGGATACTCACCATGTATGCCAATCCTACCTTCAATCAGGAAAAGACACTATGAGACGATGGCTCCCGATCTACTTGTGCCTCTTGTTGCCATGGGTGATGATTGCGTGCGAGGATGATGAAGACGACGCTTTTCCTCCTGTGAGGATGGAGTTTGTGGAGGTCATCACCAACAGCAAATCCGAGGTCGATTATATCCTGACAGATGATGGACAACGGCTTGCACCTTCATCGACCATCACCGCCGCCAGACCCGACACCACCTATCGTTGTGTCTGCCAGTATGCCGTGGAGAACAAAGCCTGCCATGTCTATGACCTTCGGACGATCTATGCTAAGAAACCAGTCCGCCTAACGGCTTCCGACACGCTATGGACCGACCCCATCGGAGTGAACAGCGTGTGGAAAGGACCACGCTATGTGAACCTTTCATTGGCGCTGCTCACCACTGGACGCGGCTCTCACAGCTATTCTTTTGTTGAGGACACCGTGATGACCAGCGGTGGGGATGTCACCACAGTGCACTGCACAGTGACCCATCGTCGCCAAGGCGATGATCCCGAATCCTATACTCAGAATGTCTATCTCAGCCTGCCTGTCTATGACTACGTGGAAGAGGGAATTGACTCGATTGCGGTGACCATCAATACCCATTCAGGACCGAAGACCTATCGTTATCAACTATAATCCCCTTAAGTATAGGTAATGAAGAAGACGCTTTTCGTGATTCCAAGAGCAGGCCTGTGCAACAGGATGTTGGCAATCTCTGGTGCTGTGGAACTGACTCGGCGTTACCACATGCGAATGGTTGTGTTATGGGTCAGAGACTCGATGCTCAATGCCAAGTTCTCCGACATGTTCGAACCATTACCTTTTAAGGTGCTGGAGTTCACGGATGAGCAGTCATTGGCTTTTAAGTTTTGTTATAAGGCCATTCAGTCCCTTCATCCCGTTTTTTTGATCAGTAATATAGAATTCAACAATAGATTATACATCAACCCGGAATATTTCGACAGACTAAAAGATCATCACGGAGTGCTCGACACTTATTATGATGTCGCTCTCGACGAAGATTTCTCCATGTTCAGGATGAACCGCCGTTTGCAGCCTCTTCTCTATCCTAAGAGTGAGTTGCAAAATGTTTGTGGTGTTCATTTACGTCGTACTGACCACAAACGGGCCATCAAACGTTCCCCGACAAGTCTTTTTATAGAGAAAATGGAAGAAGATATTTGTCGTGATCCGTCTGTGAAGTTTTATCTGGCTACAGATGATCCTGAAGAAGAAGCATATTTCAAAGAAAGATTTGGCGATCGAATCATGACTTATTCAAAAAGGAGTCTCGACCGCAACACCAAAACAGGTATGGAGGATGCCGTATTAGATCTGGTCAATCTGTCGCATTGCAAGAGATTGTATGCCTCATACGGTTCCACATTCTCCCGTACGGCTGCTAAATGGGGTGGTATAGATTATACGGTATTGGAAATAGATGAATTGACCAATCAATAAGATACAACATGGACAGAGTGATTATAACAGTGGTGGGGAAAGATGCCGTAGGCATCATTGCAAAAATCTGCACCTACCTTGCCGACAATGATGTGAATATACTCGACATCTCACAAACCATCGTGCAGGAGTTTTTCAACATGATGATGATTGTAGATATGAGCAAATGCCCCAAGACCATCAGTCAGATTCAGGAAGAATTGTCAGAGGTGGGCACCCAGTCTGGAGTGCAGGTGAAATGCCAACTTGAGGATATTTTCGATAAAATGCACAGGATATGATCAATCTATCAGAGGTCTTGGAGACCAACAAGATGATCGAGAAGGAGAATCTCGACGTCAGGACCATCACCATGGGCATCAATCTGCTGGACTGCGCCAGCAATGATTTACCGACTACCTGCCAACGGATTTACGACAAGATTACGACGCTTGCCCGCAACCTGGTGAAGGAAGGTGAGACCATCAGCCACGACTTCGGCATCCCCGTGGTCAACAAGCGCATATCCATCACGCCCATATCGTTGGTGGGGGGATCCTGTTGCGCCAAACCCGACGACTATGTGGAGATAGCCCACACCCTCGACCGTGCCGCCAAGGCTGTAGGCGTGAACTTCCTCGGTGGCTACAGCGCCATCGTGTCGAAGGGGATGACCCATAGCGATGAACTGCTCATCCGTTCCATTCCACGTGCTTTGGCTGAGACCGATGTGGTATGCTCATCCGTGAATGTGGGCAGCACCAAGACCGGCATCAATATGGACGCTGTGCGTCTGATGGGTGAGGTGATTCTGCAAACGGCTGAGGCCACCAAGGAGCGCGACTCGTTGGGCTGCGCCAAACTGGTGGTGCTCTGCAATGCTCCCGACGACAATCCTTTCATGGCAGGCGCCTTCCATGGTGTGTCGGAAGCTGATGCCATCATCAATGTGGGTGTGAGCGGTCCAGGAGTGGTGAAGTATGTGTTGGAGCAAATCCCCAATGCTGACTTCGAGGAACTCTGTGAGACCATCAAAAAGACTGCTTTCAAAATCACCCGTGTGGGGCAACTTGTGGCCCAGGAGGCATCTCGGCGCTTGGGTGTGCCTTTCGGCATCATCGACCTTTCGCTTGCTCCCACGCCAGCCATTGGTGATTCCGTGGCCGATATCCTCCACTGCATCGGTGTGGAGCACGCTGGTGCGCCTGGCACCACAGCCGCTTTGGCATTGCTCAACGACCAAGTGAAAAAAGGCGGCGTGATGGCATCGAGCTATGTGGGAGGACTCAGTGGCGCATTTATCCCTGTGAGTGAGGACCAAGGCATGATCAAGGCCGTTGAGGCAGGGGCGTTGACCATAGAGAAACTGGAGGCCATGACATGCGTTTGCTCCGTGGGGCTCGACATGATTGCCGTTCCAGGCGACACCAAGGCCACTACGCTCTCAGGCATCATAGCCGATGAGGCAGCCATTGGTATGGTCAATCAAAAGACCACAGCCGTCAGGATCATTCCTGTCATAGGCAAAGGCGTAGGCGAAACGGTGGAATTTGGAGGTCTTCTGGGTTATGCGCCCATTATGCCTGTCAATCATTTCGATTGCTCACGTTTCGTCAACCGAAAGGGACGTATTCCTGCCCCCATCCATTCCTTTAAGAACTGACAATTCCCTATGTGGTGACGAACTGACAACTCCCCTCCCATTTAAGGGAGGGGCGGGGGTAGGGTCTTTTTTCTTAACTCTTAACTCTTAACTATTAACTCCCCTCCCCATATTTATTAGGTGCCACTCCGAAGTGTTTCTTGAAGACTTTGGAGAAGTATTTCACATCTGTGAAACCCACTTTCTCGGCTGTGGCGGTCACGCTGTATTTCCCCTCGGTGAGTAGCCTTGCTGCCATGTTCATGCGGATGTCGTGGATATAGGCTGACGGGGAGATACCCGTGAGTTGCTGCATACGCCGGTAAAGCGCCGTTCGGTCCATGGCCAGCAAAGCACTGAGTGTAGCTACAGAAAGATTGGGGTCGGAGATATGCGATTCCACCGTCTGATGCAGCTTTTCGAGAAAGATCTCGTCGGCTGGTTTGATGTCGATCTGCGACGTTCTCGTCATCATTCTCTCCAGTGTGTTCTTTTTGCTTTCTTCAGAAGTGAGTTGGGGGTCGGAGTTGATTTCATCTGAATCAGCCCTGTTCCCACCTGTGGCTTTCTGGTTGGAGTCCTGAGTGGTTGGCTCAGACGATGCACTCTGCTTTTCTGTCCGTCTTTTCCTGTTCTTCCAGACGAAGAATGTACCAGCGAGTAGGAGCAAGCATGAGATGAGAACGATGATACCGTATGGTTTATGAGCTTTGTCCTTTTTCGGTACTTTACCCCAAGCCACGATATTCATATACCTATTGGGGGAGATGGAGTCGGGGTGGAAATAGCATGTTCCACCCACATATCCCAGTTGGATGCGGCCGAGTTCGTCGGTGAACACTTTCCTGTTGAGGAAATCCTCGCCCCGTGTCTGTAGCCCATCGAGTTTGGAATAGGTGGAAACGCCTAAAGAGTCGGTACCCAATGTCCTTACTGACGACACCCCTTTGTCTGTCACTACCCATAGGAGGCCGTTTTTGTCGAGAACCAGTGTCTGGACATTGTTGCCCACCAATCCGTCTTCATCCTTGATGCAGGTCAGTAGATGCCCTTTGCCGTCGGTGACCACCACACCTTGTCGCGTGCCGAAGAAATAGCGTCGGTTGATCGCGTCGTTGACGGAACAACTGACATCCTTTAGCTCTAATCGTTGGGCTATACTGCCAGCCAAAGGATTGCAGTAGAGTGGCACCGTGTCGTGGGCAAAGGCATCGTCGATCATCGAAAACAGCGATAGGCGGTGGGGGTTGTAATAGTAGAGTCCACGCTCTGTGCCGCCAATAATAAGTCCGCCCAGACTGTCGCTTCCAAAGCAGTAGATGTCGGCCTTATGGCGGACAGGTTGTCCGTAGTCGTCGATGGTCAGTTCATCCACCCGATCCATGTCCTCAGAGGTCACATGCATCAACTGGTAGCGGGTGGCAAGGAGGACTTCACCGTTGGGCAAAACGTGGAAAGTGTTGATCAGGTCGTGTGAAAGAATCGGACTGCTCCACTCACCAGTGGTCGTGTCGAAGGAGTACAGCATGTTGTGGTGGTTCCTTCGGTTCTCGTTCCTGCATATCCATATTCTCCTTCCAACCACCTTGACTGTCATTCCCCGTCGGAACTGCATGGCGCTCGACGCTGGGAAGGGGTTGCCGCTATACAATCGTTTCCCTGTTGAGATGCTGAATTGGTGCATTTGGCCCGAATGGTAGAAGAGGAAAAGGCTGTCGCCTACCGTGCAGAGTTCGCACAATTCATCGTCGCTGCCTATCCTGATATCGGAGAGAAAGACCGACGCTTCCTTCTGGTCCCTGCAAAGCAGAAGACGTCCTTTCACATCGGTCAGCCACCTTCTGCCATCGTGATCGACAAACAGGTTGGTGATGCTGTCGTTCACCCCATTGGCGTGCAGCAGGCTGTCGATGTCGAGCACACGATAGGGTTTCTGGCTGGTGAAGGCCACCACGGCTTCTCTGGCCTTTGCCCACACGATGCCCTGAAAGTCTGTGTAGATATGAGCATTCCATTTGTACTCCGGCAGAGGGTATGAGCCGTGGGGGATGATTACCACGGGGGTGAAATGGCAGCCGTCATAGACACTGACCATTCCTTTGCTCGAAATCACCATCCTCCCGTCCTTCATCGTATAGACATATCGGATCTTGTTCTCAGGAAGGCCGTCGCGAGAGTCAATCAGACTAAACACACAACTGTCCAGACGCAGTCCTGCAGGGGACTGAGCCTTTGCTCCTATCGTAGCCATCATCAGCGTGATGCAAAAGAGAAGCAAACGTGCTGAGGATTTAGAAAAACACGATTTCATCGGGATTTTTCCTCTTTGAGGACAAAATTACAACATTTTGGCAATTTGGTTGCAATCAGGGGGTAAAATCGTTGCAAAAAACAGGAAAAACCTTTCTTTTTTCACCTTTGCAACCATTTTGCGAGATAATAACAACTTCATTTTTCCTCACTTCACAAAATAAACCACTATTTTTGCATTATCAACTAAAAATCCACAAGTTATGCTGAAGAAGAATCATTTCATTTCATTCATGCTGATGTGCATGATGCTTTTGCCTCAGACTGTTTCAGCCCAGCGCTTGCAACAGAAGACAGGCCGTGCGGTGGTAGCTGTCAACCGTACAGGTGGTCGTTCGGTCACCTCTACAGCTGGTCAAGGAAACCTGATTAGTTGGCGAAAGTTGGCTGAAGAGCCGGAAGGCACTACTTACAATGTCTATCGCAGGGCTGCTGGTAGCACAGAATACACGAAGATGAACAGCGCACCTTTGAAGAACACCAATTATGCGCCCTCATCGCTGACCAACAACACGGAGTATGCAGTGACAGCCATCTCACCCGATGGAGTGGAAGGCCCGATGTCAGCTCCTTTTCTTTACAAGGTCCAGGCCTGGCCAAACGTTTGGTTCAGTTTCGACTTCGACAACAAATTGCTCAAGCGTGATGACTACCGAACGAAATATGTGTGGCCAATGGACCTGGATGGAGATGGCGAGTTCGATGCAGTGGTTTGCGACCGTCTGTTTGCCGGAGCTACTGGTGGTGACGATGCTGAGGACCAGGGCGACAACACCGCCACCACCACCCACAAGATTCAGGCTTATCGTCTGACAGGTGAGTTGCTGTGGACCGTGGATATGGGTCCCAATGTCAATATCTGTGCAGGGCAGAACGACATGGTGCTGGCCTACGACATCAACTGTGATGGCCGTTGCGAGGTGATTGTCCGTTCGAGCGACGGCACCCGCTTCTGGGACAAGCAGAACAATACCTGGGGTAAGTATGTCGGTGGCAAGGATTCTGGCGACATTGATGGAGACGGTATTATCGACTACCGTACTCAGAACCGTCGGAATCCTCCTTTCTATATTTCTGTAATCGATGGAGAGACAGGAGCTGAGATTGCCTGCAATGAGCTGAAATATTCTGAGTTGTCGGAAGGAGGGAATGGCGACAATTACCGTCGCGACAATCGTTCCAGTTACATGAACTTCGGTTATGGAGCCATGGAAGGCCACTATGGTATCGCCTATCTCGATGGCGTGCATCCCTCGCTCATCATGGAATGTGAGGACCGCGACACAGGTGGCACCCACCACGGATATATCCTGACTTTTGATTTCGACTGGCAGAACGGCACTCCCTCCAACTGGCACCACAGCCACACTTGGGTGCGCAACCCCATTCGTCCGTGGTGCTCCGAGTTTCACCAGATACGTATCCTCGACAGCGACGGTGATGGATGCGACGAGATGTGGGCAGGCGGCTACGGTGTGAATCCCGCTCAGAACCGCTATACCTCTACAGGCCTTGGCCATGGCGACCGATTCATCATCAGCGATATCGATCCCGACCGGCCAGGCATAGAGGGATACGCCATTCAGCAAAGCGCCCTTCTGGGTCAATGCCTTTACGACGCTCGTACAGGCGAACGCATAAAGGAATGGTACCTCCCCTCACTCTACGATGTGGGGCGTGGCGCTTGCATGGATGTTGATGCCGCACACAAGGGATATGAGATTTACAGTTTCACCGACGACTTTATTTATGACTGCAAGGGTGAGAAGACCAGTTACACCCGTTCGGGCTCTGGCATCACGACCATGTTTGAGGGTGTGTGGTGGAATGGTGACCTCCAGCGTGAGGAGCTGTCGTCTCCTGGCGGCAGTGGTTGGGGCACCAACCTGATGATCACTCAGGTTTTGAACAAGGCCCGATTGGTGGAATTTTCCAACGAGAGCAGTTGGCAGGCAGAAGGCGGCACTGGCACGCGTCCTGCTTTCATGGGCGACATCACTGGTGACTGGCGCGAGGAAATCATATTGGCCAAGCAGAATGCCGACCATTCCACAGGACTCGTGGGTTACACCACCAACATGCCAACAAACTACAGCATCTATTGTTTGCAGCAAGACCCCCATTATCGTGGCGACTGCACCACTCGTGGCTACTACCAGCATCCCAATACAGGTTTCTATTTGGGTGGAGGTATGCCGCTGCCCCCATTGCCACCGGTATTCACCGCCGACCTACGTTGGAAAGGCGCTGGAGCATACACCAACTACGAAATGACTCAGACAGCCACTTATGCTGATGGCAAGAGCGTGATGTTCGACCTCTCGGGCGACAACTCATCAGCCATCAACCTTTCCAGTCCTATTTCCGCATCGACACTGTATCTGATGAACCCAAGCGGTCATGACTATGTTTTCGAGGGAAAAGGCACCTCAGGCAAAGGCCAACTCATCAAGTCGATGCAAGGCACCGCTACTTTCAACTGCGGACTTGGACATACAGGACAAACCATCATTTCCGAGGGGGCACTGGTCGTCAACGGAGCCATCAGCGGTCCTGTTGAGCTTCGCGCCAAAGGCTCGCTGAGCGGCAATGTGGTCCTTCAGGATACCATCACCTTCGAGGGTGCGCTCAACTATGAGGGTTGCCGACTGAAGGCTGTTGGATCGCAAGGTGTCATCACCTCGAAGAAAGGTATGGTGCTTCCAGGCGATGTTTATCTTGAAGTGGATGCCGACGGTAAGGACTGTGGCCGATTGGTGGTGGAAGGCGACCTGTCGCTCAAAGGCACCAACTACATCACGGTCAACTTGTCTTCCCAGGATGCGTCGCGTTATGTGCTGGCACAGTGCAGCGGCAACCTGACTGCTGACGTGTCAAAGCTGAAGACACGTGGACTGGAGGGCATCAACTTCGACCTTGTGGTGGAAGGCAACCAGCTGCTGCTGGTGATCAATACGACTCGTGAGGCTACTGAAGGTGTGCTTTGGACGGGAACCGAGAGTGGAGTGTGGAACTATAAGGCACAAAACTTCAAGACTGATGCCGCCACCGCCTTTGTGGCTGGCGATGCAGTGCTCTTCACTGATGAAGGATTGCAGAAGACCATCACCCTGGATGAGATGATGACAACCAAAGGGGTCACATTCCGAAGTGGCAAATATATGCTGAAGGGCGAGGGTGGTATCTCTGGCACTGGTGATGTGGTGGTGGAGAAAGACGCCGATGTCACCCTCAACATGAAGTATAGTGACTATACAGGCAGAACCATTATCAATGGTGGAACACTGACAGTCCCCAACTTCTACGATGGAGGTCAGAACAGTGCTATCGGTGCTGCGGCATCCAAGGAAGGCAACCTGCAGATCAATGGAGGCAAACTGGTGCTGAGCCAGGACAATATGGGTACGGACCGTGTCATCTCGCTTACAGATACAGCCACCATCACCATCAGCAAGCAGAACAGTGCCCTCTCCTTGAAGGGACAGGTGAAAGGTACAGGCTATCTGGTCAAAGATGGTGCAGGGCAGTTGAACTTCACCTATGGTGGTGCCAATAACTTTGCTGGACTGATCGTGAAGAAAGGCATTGTGGCACAAGGCGCATGGAACGCCACTTTCGGTCGTGTGGGCAGCCCTATGGTGTTGGCAGGTGGCGAGGTTCATCAGTTGGATGTCAACAGCACTTCCACCATACCGTCGCTCAATCATGTGTTCACTGTGGTTGAGGGAACCAACAACCGTATCTATGGTTCTTCTCGCGGACGTTTGGAGGGGTCTTTCAAGGGTAAGGGCAACCTGACAATCACATCTCGCTACGTGCGCTTCGACATCAGTTCCAACTTCAAGGACTTCGAGGGAACACTGACAGCCGATGGTAGCCAGTGGCGACTGATGTCGAATGTCACGGATATGGGCAAGACCCGTTTGGTGCTGGCTCCTGGCGCATGGATTGCACACTTCAAGGGTGGTAGCGGTAGTGAAGTCACTGCCACCACCAAGGTGGGATCACTCTCCGGCACAGCAGCCGACGCCACATTGGCTGGCAGCAACTGGGAAGTGGGTGCGCTGGGTGAGAACACCTCTTTCAGTGGACTGATCAAGGCCGCTCGATTCACAAAGATAGGCACAGGCAAACTGACACTGAAGACCGCAGGACACACATCACCTATGTTCATTTCTGGTGGAACACTGGAATTGCAGAACACCACTGCCACCGTCATGACTTCGGGAACCATCACCGTCCAGAAGGGCGGATGCCTCCTTGGCAACGGAACAGCCGGAGCGGTTACCGTTCAGAAAGACGGTGTCATCACTGGTGGATTGGAATCTATCAATACAGGTTCGCTTCGTGTGGCCAATACGTTGACTTTGCAGGCTGGTTCTACCCTGCTCGTCCGTATGGGTAAGAACTCTGGCAACTCGACCATTACCGCCAAAGGTAGCATCAAGCACACCAACGACACCATTCTGGTAAGGGTGCCAGAGGGACGTGTGCTCGAAGTGGGCGAGGAACTGACCATCTTCAGCAGCGGCTTCACTTCCGCTACCGGCACCTTCATTGTCAAGTGCGAGGCTGAAGACGGATCAACTTATGAATTCGACAGTTCCACATTGCTTGAGGACGGCAAGTTGAGAGTGGCCAGCGCAGTGACCGGCATAGCCACTGTTCCTGATGCCGACGCATTGGTCGATGTTTATACGCTCGATGGGGTGAAGGTGCGTGAGGAGGTGGAGTTCCGCCATGCACTTGATGGACTCCAGCGAGGTGTATATATCGTGGGTGGACGCAAGGTGTATAAGCGATAAACTTCAGAACTCTGTGTGAAAAAGATTCGCCCGAGGCCGGAAGACCTCGGGCGAACTGGTTGTCAGGCATCCAGATGCCTCTACCAAGTTGTTTGGCGATGATAACAGGTGTTATCCCTTGATGCAAAATTACATAAATAATTGCTACAAGCGAAGAGATAGGACAATTAAGTTTTAAAATTTTTTAAGGTTGCGGCTGTGTCGTATAATTATACGTGATGGCGACAATTTTAAAGGCATTTCGTTGATTTTTCCGACACCTTTTGAATATAATCCGCTGATTTGTGCTAAATTCGTAGCATGAAAGACAACATCAACATCTATGAAAGTTGGCTCATCACCATAGCCAATACGCGACTCATCTTCAACCGCATGGAGGAGATGGAGGAATTTTTTGACGCATCCATCCACGGCAATGGGGTGAAACGCATGTTCACTAAGCCGCAGCAGATGCGAAGCGCTTTCCGCGACCTGACTATAGAGGTGCTGGAGCAAACCGAAGGATGTGTCGTCCTTGAAAATATACTGATGGACTACAAGCAGGCGTGGACCTTCTATAAGGAGAATCTTGCTCGCCGCAGCAATCCGGAAACCCTTCCCATGGATCTGCTCATCTACTGCTACTCGCCCAACATGAGAACTACAGTTGCGAAGAAGCGGCAGGAGATCTTCGAAAGAGCCGTCGATGAGGGTGTGAGCACCGTCTTGCTGTTGCTCATCATGATGAAGGCCCTGCCTGGCTACGATTCGAGGGAAGGCGATCCAGAGGATTTCGCCGTGACCTATGAGAAGGTGATGCAGTTGTTGGCGGAGTTCACAGGGTCGAGCTCTTTCGATATTCTGCCAGCCATCTCCAGAGCCCGGGAGGAAGCGCACAAGACCCGAATGAAACTCATCTACCACACAGCCAACATCCTCAGTGTCTATGACGCTTTCGTCAGGAAAAACGGGCTTTATGAGCAATCCGCGACGATGAAGAAATCGCTGGTGGATATGGATCTGGACGGTTATTGGAATGAATGTGGAGGCGCGTTGCTCAACTCACAGTTCTGGCATTTCCAACGCGCCGAGATGCCTGGCACCTACTTCGCCACTTATTGGGAAAAAGACGCTGAAAATAACTTGAAGGGCACCCGCTATGCCGCCTTTTTTTTGGAAAACGACCAGGGCGAGCATACCCTGTATATGGTTCATCCCGAGAACATGAAGCACCGCGTGGAAAACAAACCGCTCAGCGACATCGACCATGCTTGGTACGTGGCTGAGACAGACAAGCAACCACGGCCCGACAAGATGAAATTGAACCGTATGCTCAATTCTTCAGTATGGCATCGCGTCATCGACCTAACCCGAGTGACCGACGACAATGTGCTCAAGACTTATGAGCTATGGCAGAACAAAACTTGCAACGTTGTCAAACTCTATCCCGAATGTGAGTATCTGCTTGAGTGCACCCTCTATGCGGTGACCCAGACACATCTGTACATCCGTTCGGAACGGGAGGATGAATTCTACAAGGTTCCACGCGATGCCCATAAGGGATTCGGCAATATCCAGATGGGCGACATGGTAGGTCTCCTGACGATGGGGGGTAAGGTTTATCTCGCCTTTGAGGAGTTGTCGCTTTATATCCCGACCACAGCCAGCCAGTTGCAAAAGTACGGCATTGAGCGAGTGAAGCAGATAGAGTAGGGTAGGCTACTCACCATTGTTTTCCGGCTCTTCATCCTTCACTTCCTCTGCGTCGATGAAGTCGTCGGGTGTGATGTTGAGTGTGACGTCGGGGTTGGAAATGTTGTGTTGTGTGTTGTAGGCCAACTCCATGGATTCCTTGAGTTTGCCCATGAGTTTCTTGGCTTGATGCCGGAAAGTGAAGTAGGTGAGTCCTCCTGAAACCATTCCTCCGAGTATGGGCACAAACTTGGCTACGCCACGCGAGAAACTTTGTTTGGTGAGCGACACTCCGAGCCATCTGGCCACTTCTTTCGCCAGCGGATAGATGAGGCTCTTGGTGAGCGCAAATTGTGGCAGTCGCAGGACGACGGCCTTGCTGAACTGCTCAGCGACTTCCTGTATCACCTTGTTGGCGGCGACCACACCGCTCATCACGCCAACGAAGATGGTGAGCATGTCGGCCGCGCTGTCGGAGAAGTTGCCATTCTCGTCGCAGAGGTCGGGGTAGCCATAGATATAGGCGATTTTCTGCGAAACGACGAAGACATGGAAATAGAATTGCGCGATGTCGCTGGGTATGGTGCCTATCATGGCGAGTCCTCCTGGCATGCCGAGTGCTGTCGAAACGGTGGTGGCGAGTCGGGTGTGGTGGCTGATGCTGCTCTTGGCCAGTCGGTCGAGCACTTCCGTTGGGATGTTGCCGATGGTGCCTTGTTGGATGGCGGCCTCAATCTTCTCCTCGTCGATGCGGTAGGTGGCGAGTTGTTCACGCAGGTATTGTGTGCGGTTGACCTTCACGCCCGGCATGTTCATCGCGGCAGCCAGCACCTTGTTCCATACTTGTATTTCTTTGTCCATAATGTGTTTTCTCCTTTTTCATGGCAAAAGTACACTATATTTTCGAAAAAACGATAGATAATTTTGTATTTTCATCCCTGAATCATCAAATAACCCATAACC
>CAMOWU010000084.1 GCA_946628545.1 uncultured Bacteroides sp.
GCTGGCTATAAAGCATGTTCAGAATGGGGATTCGTGTTTAGCGGACAGTAATAAATAGAAATCACCTCTTTCTCCCTTATACGGTAATTTGGTTCCTTTGGGGGCGTATATTGGCTTTCCACTTGCATCTTTCAACCAGTCACATTGCAAATTGGGTTCGAAACGCAGGCGAACGTTCACGCCGTTCACCACAACGTACTTTTGGGCTTCCATACACAAAGGAAGGATGATATAAAGTATCAATAATAAAACTTTCTTCATTTTGTTTATGTTTTGATGAGTTAATACGTGAATATCTGTAAAGATCAGTGTTAGTGATTGTGTTCATAAAGACTTACCCCATAAATGCGCCCATAAATGCGCCTAGAATAATAAATAGAGCAAGTAAATCTATGAGGGAAATGATAAAACCTGCAATAGCGAAGCCACGTGGCTTTTTAAAGATGCCAATAAGAGAGAACAGAAAACCAAAGATCCACACAAAGATGCCAATGCCTCCCACACCGCATAGTAAGATTGATACTAAGGAGCATATAAACCCAATGACACCAATGGCATTTGAGTTGTTTTTTTCTTGTACGATGATTGTTGTTGGCTGTTGAGGCGCATAACTTGCCATCTGTTGGAATGGCATAGGGGCAGGTTGTGGCTGAGCCGGTGTCTGAGGATAACCACAATGTGGACAGAATGACGCTCCGCTTGTCATCAATTGACCACAATTCATGCAATAATATCTTTCAATTGCAGGTGATGGAATTGGCGGAGGTGTTTCATTCACTGATGAGGCATTCGTATTCATATCGTTATTTCCTTCTGTCATAATCGTTATAAGGATATTCCGTTTATCGTAACAATTCAAATTTCTTTTAAAGAATTTGAATAAAACGAATAGAATATTTTGAGATTACTATTTTTATGAGCTAATCAGATGTTAGTTTAGTTGATGTTTATAATATCCTAACAGTATGCTTACAATAATTGTTATTGCTATCTAAGACTCCAACATAGCATGAAACGTATGGATACAGAAAAAGCGTGAGCCTTGTTCTGATTCACCTTCTAATCGGTATCGCCAAACACCTACATTGTAATGAAAAAGCAACAATAATCCCACGCTGTTGAGCATATAGAACAGCAGCGTGGGAGCATGCCATAGGTATATACCAACACATGAGCGTCTCGTTGTTTTCATCCTACAATGTGTTTGAAATTTGGCGATTTCATTAGAAAGGATGAAAGCAAAAAACGCTTTCCTGGCCCTCGGATAGGCATGGCACTATGACCACTCCGCCCGAAAGACACTGCAAATGTAATCAAAAAAATCTCACACTCCAAACTTTTAACCCTGAAAAACAAAGGTGGTTTGGTTTTAGACCTTTGGGTAGAGTAAATCAAAAAACGGAGCAGAATCCCATCACTGCCAAAAAAACATCATCAATTATTTGTGGTTGAATTGGAAAAATCTTATCTTTGCGCTAAAATTACCTAAAAAGCAATAATCTAAAAAGCGATAAAATGATAAGTCGAAGATATACAAATCCTTTCATACTTGGTAAGAAGATACCTGAAGAGTTGTTCTGTGATCGTAATGAGGAAACTCGGACACTCATCAAACAAATACGGAACGGCAGGAATGTCGCTCTTGTATCGCCTCGTCGTCTTGGAAAGAGCGGACTGATTCATCATTGTTTCGCGCAAGAGGAAATCGTTGACAACTACTACACTTTCTATATCGACCTTTATGCCACTTCATCGCTCAAGGAACTGGTGGCGTTGTTGGGCAATGAAATCTATCGCTCGCTAAAATCAAGACAATCCAAGTTCGTGGAGAAATTTTTCGCCATGGTTCAGTCCCTGCGTCTTGGTTTCTCTATTGACAGTATGACTGGCAATCCTACCATCGACCTCGGAATCGGCGAGATCCAAGTTCCGGAAACCACACTTTTCGAAATATTCCAGTATTTAGAGGCGGCCGACAAGCCATGTCTTGTAGCGATTGATGAGTTCCAGCAGATCGGGGCATATTCAGAAAAGAATGTGGAGGCATTGTTGCGTACCTACATCCAGCGTTGCAGTACCACATCATTCATCTTCTCCGGCAGCAAACGCCATGTCATGTCGAACATGTTCAACTCACCCTCCAAACCTTTCTATCAGAGTGCGATAACCATGGGGCTCAGTACGATTCCATTATCGACATACGAGGCTTTCGCCATCCGTCTCTTCAAAGCCTACGACAAAGAAATAGACAGCGAGGTCGTACAGATGGTGTACGACTGTTTTGAGGGTTATACTTGGTTTGTGCAAATGATGATGAATGAACTTTTCAGCATCACAGATAAAGGCGGAAGGTGCACAGCGGACATGATTCCCTCTGCGGAACGTAATATCCTCAGTCTGCAAGAGTCATCGTATGAATCGACAATGCACATGCTCTCTGTCAAACAGAAACAAGTGTTGCACGCCATCGCTACGGAAGGCTATGCCCGCACAGTGACCTCGGGTGCTTTCATCAAGAAGCATCATTTGGTGTCGCCCAGTTCATTGCAGACGGCACTCACCGCATTGATTGACAAAACCATTGTGGTATTGACAGACAAGGGGTATCGCATAGAGGATTTCTTCTTCGCCAGATGGTTGCGCTCAACTCTCTGACGACTCGACAAACTAACGGCCACCAACGCACGACCTTGCAGATTGTGCTGCAGCCTGACGGTGTGTGTCCCGCACTTTTTTCAGCTCTTTTTTTGTCAGGTCAATAGTTTGTCGTATCTTTGTGGAAATAATAAGGATTTAACCCTAAAACATCATCATCATGAATATGAAACACAATAAGAAGGCGCTTGGCGCAGCATTGGCACTGATGCTCATCACCTTGGTTGGAACATCGTGCAACTCAGGCAATAGCAACTCAGGAAATAACAACTCGGGAAATTCCGACTCAGGCAATAGCACTACCGAAACCAAAGTCCTGGAACCGATCGAAATGACTCAAGAGGAACGGGAGGGGCTGGCTAAGGCATTGCCCAAGTATAATGTGGTCAGCGATTTCCATGAAGGACTCGCAGTTGTATGCAACATGGAAACCGACCTCTACGGCTTCATCGACAAAACGGGCAAAGAGGTCATCCCTTGCCAGTATCGCTACATCTCATGCGATTTCAACGACGGTGTGGCCATCGTCACCAAAAGCGATGACCAGGAGCTCATCATCGACAAGACAGGCAAGGAAATCGCTCCCTACAACTACGGCTTCCACCAGGGATTCAAAGAGGGTCTGTTGGCTTTTGCCGTGAGCGATGAAGAGACCTACATCGACAAGGAAGGCTATATGGATACCAGTGGAAAAGTGGTCATCCCCCCCACCTACGAAATGGCTGCGTGCAACGGTCCCATCCTCACTGACTTCAGTGAAGGACTGTGCAAACGATATGACAGAGAGAACAACAAGTCAATCTTCATCGACAAGACCGGAAAGAAAGTCTTTGAGTGCGAAGGTACAGCCGAGGACTTCTCCGAAGGACTGGCAGCGGTGACAAGAAACCTCGCAGACAATGAGGACGACTACGTGCCACGCACTGGATTTGTCGATAAAAAAGGCAAGGTAGTCATTCCTTTCATCTTCAAACACACTGGCCGATTCAGCGAAGGTCTTTGCTGGGCTGAAACCGACGATGCCATAGGATTCATCAACCGTGAAGGCAAGTTTGTCATCACAGGCGACTATCAGACCCTGATCTTAGAAGAAGGCATTGAATGCGGCGAAAGTCCACTTTGTCCCTCTTTCAGCGAAGGACTGGCGTGGGTGTGCAACAAGGAGGGCAAGTTCGGCTACATCGACAAGACGGGCAAGGTGGTCGTTCCCTTCCGCTATGAGCCATGGTACGAAGAAGAGTCTTACCTTCAGGGTCCTTGCTCCGATTTTCATGGAGGTATCGCCAGCGTCTGGGATAAAAATACCCAGAAATACGGCTACATCGACAGGACGGGCAAGGAATTGTTCCCATGCATCTTCGACGTGGCAAACGACATCAGTGAAGGCTTCGCCAGTGTATATATTGACGGGAATTACGGTTTCATCGACGCCAAAGGCAACTGCACTCTCGACCTCAATCAATGACAAGTGGGAGAAGATGCCACTACAATGGTCAACTTATTGTTGTGGTGGTCGCATAGCTCAAAATTTGACAGATGCTTCCCTTTGTCATTAAAAAATGATATAAATTTGCATATTGGAACCAAAACGACGAACACGATATGGCAAGAAGATACCCTGTAGGCATACAAACCTTTTCCGAAATCAGGAAAGGCAACTATGTATATATCGATAAGACGGACTTGATGTGGGAGATGACACAGACGAAATATGTCTTCCTCAGCCGCCCACGTCGTTTCGGCAAGAGTCTGCTCACCACCACTCTCGACTCCTATTTCAAAGGAGAGAAAGAATTGTTCGAGGGTCTGAAAATCATGGATTTGGAAACGGAATGGAACTCATATCCTGTGATTCATGTGGATTTGAGCCTGACCAAGAACAAGGCGTCTTCAGATGAGCTCCAACGCGCCATTGCGCTACAGCTCAAGACGTATGTGTCTAAATATGGCAAGGATGATGAAGAGCAGACCCCAGGAGAAATTCTCGCTGGCCTAATCCGTCGCGCTTACGAGCAGACGGGCAAGCAGGTGGTGGTCATCATTGACGAGTACGATGCCCCTTTGCTCGACGTGCTGCACGAAGAAGAGCAACTGCCCGAATACCGGCGAGTGCTTCAGGAGTTCTACCAGCCGCTGAAAGCCTCTGAGGCGATGATCAAGTTCTGCTTCATCACCGGCATCACCAAGTTCTCCCAACTCAGCATCTTCTCCACCATCAACAACCTCAACAACATCTCCTTGCTTCCTCAATTTGCCGCCATCTGCGGCATCACAGAGCAGGAACTCACCACCGACATGGCACCCGACATCGCCATGCTCGCAGAGGAATACGAGTGCACTCCAGAGCAGATGCATGCAAAACTCAAACTGCAGTACGATGGTTACCGATTCGCCAAGAAGTCGCCCGACATCTACAATCCTTTCAGCCTGCTCAAGTGTTTCAATCATCGCGACGTCACCAACTACTGGTTCGACAGCGGTACGCCCTCCTTCCTCATCCGACAATTGAGAAAATTCCAGACCGACATCACCACATTGGAGCATATCGAGGCATCCGCCACCTCTTTCGACCGCCCTACTGAGGCGATGAACACAGCCCTGCCGCTGCTCTACCAAAGCGGATACATCACCATCAAGGACTACAATCGCGAGAAGGACTCATTCATCCTTGCCATACCGAACAATGAAGTGCAGACAGGACTGGTGGATGGGCTCATCCCCTCCTACGTGGGAATCGACAGCGGATGGGTGAGAGACGGATTCGCGATGAAGTTCTGGTGGGCGCTGAAGCAGAACGACATCCATCAAGCCATGAACGAACTGAAGGCTTTTCTCGCCGGCATACCCTACGTGGAGGGCTTCAAGCAGAAACTGGCAGAGGTGAAAAACTACGAGGGCTTCTACGAATACACATTCTGGCTCATCTTCAACATGCTCAATGTCTATGCCAGGACACAAGTCAAGTGCGCCGGCGGCCGCATCGACTTTGTGGTGGAGATGCCAGCCGCCACCTACGTCTTCGAACTTAAGGTCAACGGCACAGCACGCGAGGCCATCGACCAAATCAACAGCCATGGCTATGCCCTCCCTTACTCAACTGACAGTCGCCAGGTGGTAAAAGTAGGCGTCCAGTTCGACCGCGACACCATGACCGTGGGCGAGTACATCGTGGAACATTGACTACATCGTAATTGATTCAACTAGCTCTACGTTTGCAGCGAGATTGTGTGGCGTGAGCCACGCATAAGCAAGTGAATATTCATTGATGTATCAGCATTATATCATCCTCTGTAAGGCTTTATTCCGTAGGGATTAGATATTGTAGCCCCACATTTGCCATGCGGCGCACTTGCTAAAGCTGAGTAAAGAGGGTTTGAAAAACAATTGATCGAAATAAGTGTCCAGATAGGAGGTTCGACATTCCTGCAATACAAAGGTGTTCGGCAGGAATGCCGAACCTCCTATATTACGCGTGTAATATATTGATTGTCTGTAGAAACGAGATGTGTCGGACCCGCTATGATTCTGATGCGTCGCATCGCGTCCTTACAAGAAAACAGAGCAGTTACTAATTGAAGTTTCCCACCCTCATAAGAGCGTTATACGAAAGACGCTGAAAGCGTCTCCTCTTAGTAACCGAGGGTGCTTCGCACCTCCGGATTGTACAGTCGCATAGAAAACTCGACCATGAATGGGTCGTCCATCTTGGTAGAACGGCACACTTTCTGTGTGTTTGAGTGAGTCGTTGCATTATCCGAAGGTCGTTCCGACCTTCGGTTATCAAGAGATGACGCTTTCAGTGTCAGTAAATTAAACGTCCCTAAAAGGGTGGAAAAGTTCAGTTACTAACATCCTCTTATAGCTCCAATCTGCTTGTCTTTTCAAAAAAACGGTAGTTTTTTTCCAGCCTATCATAAAAAGTTGTATTTTTGCGTAAAAATCTTATCTTAAAATAACTTTATTATGAGAAAAATCATTCTTTCTTTGATGGCGCTTGTGAGTTTGACAGCGTCAGCTCAGTTTGGCCGTCCACGCCAGAATCCGAGGGTTCCATCCGTTGTTGCAGAAGTAGAGGACTTCAAGCCCGCAGTCACCAACCAAGAGAACAGGCAGTACCCGATGGTCAATTCCCAGCGCATGGTGCGTGCACAGATCTCGGCGCCAACCGCTACATCCGTAGGGCTTGACATCGATGGTAAGATCTATGAGATGACCAAGGATGAGAACGGGGTATGGACCGGTACGTCCGCTCCTCAAGACGAGGGCTTCCACTATTATCAGTTGAATATCGACGGTGCCAGTGTACCTGATCCTGGCAGCAAGTATTTCTATGGTGCAGGCCGTTGGGGGAGTGGCATCGATGTTCCAGCCGCCGACCAGGACTTCTACACCGTGCACAATGTGGCGCAGGGATCCATCAACGAGGTCTATTATTGGTCGTCCGTTACCGAGTCGATGCGCCATGGCTATGTATATCTTCCAGCTGAGTATTACAGCAATCCCACCAAGAAGTTCCCTGTGCTTTATCTGCAGCATGGAATGGGTGAGAACGAGACTGGTTGGTCTGCTCAAGGCCATACGGGTATCATCATGGACAATCTCATCGCTGAGGGTAAAGCTGTTCCGTTCATCATCTACATGGACAATGGTTTGAACGCACGTCGTCCAGGCGAAGAAGGTCCAGGCTTTGGTGGTCGGCGTCCACAGGGGCAAGGTGGTCCTGGTGGCAGGGGGTTCAGCAATCCATTCGAGGACGTGCTTATCAAAGACATCATCCCGATGGTAGAGAAGAACTACCGAGTGCTGGCCGACACACCTCACCGTGCTATGGCTGGTCTCTCAATGGGTGGAATGCAGACCCACGGCATCAGCATGAACAACCCGACAACTTTCGCTTATATCGGCATTTTCAGTGGAGGCACTTTCAGGCCTGAAGAACTGAAGGATAATGCCGATTTCAAGAAGACCAACAAGCTCATCTTCATGAGTTGTGGAGGTAAGGAGAATATGGGTGTAGATAACGCCGCCCAAGCGCTCAAAGAGATAGGCTACAATGCACATTCCTACGTGTCGCCTGAGACAGCGCATGAGTGGCAGACCTGGCGCCGCAGCCTCTATCAGTTTGCACAGCTGATCTTCAAATGAGTTGGTCGTTTGTAGGTAGGACAACGTGATGAGCAATGGTTGTCAATCAACCAACGTCAGACCTTTCCGCAGATTATAGAAAGCCCAGCCATATCGCGCTCCCTTGGGAGATCGATATGGCTGGCTTTATGATCTCATGCCTACAGTGTGATGCCATGAGATGATTAGTAGGCAAGATGCCTGCGTACCCCTTGTGACTAATCCTCTGCGTACATCTTCTGGCGCAGTTCCTTGATGGCGTCGGAGGCGATATAGTCGTCGTACTCCATCAGTTTGTCGATGCTGCCCTTGGGTGTGAGCTCGATGATGCGGTTGGCCACCGTCTGGATGAACTCGTGGTCGTGGCTGGCAAAGAGGATGTTGCCCTTGAACTGCTGAAGGTTGTTGTTGAAGGCCTGGATGGATTCGAGGTCGAGGTGGTTGGTAGGGGTGTCGAGAATCAGGCAGTTGGCGTTCTTCAACTGCATGCGAGCAATCATACAACGCATCTTCTCACCTCCCGACAGCACGTTCACCTTCTTCAGTACCTCCTCGCCCGAGAAGAGCATGCGTCCCAGATAGCCCTTGAAGAACACCTCGTTGCCAGTGCCGAACTGCGACAGCCAATCGACGAGGTTCAGGTCGCTCTCGAAGAACTTGGTGTTGTCGAGCGGCAGGTAGGCGGTGGTGATGGTGATGCCCCACTTATAGGTGCCGGCAGCAGGCTCGGCGTTGCCGTTGATGATTTCGAACAGAGCGGTCATGGCTCTTGGGTTGTGGCTCAGGAACACCACCTTCTCGCCTTTCTCCACCGTGAAGTTGAGGTTGTCGAAAAGCACGGTGCCATCCTCGGTCACAGCCTTCAGGTCGTGCACCTCCAGGATTTGGTTGCCTGGCTCACGTTCCATGGTGAAGATGATGCCGGGGTACTTGCGGCTCGAAGGCTTGATCTCCTCGATGTTCAGTTTCTCCAGCATCTTCTTACGGCTGGTGGTCTGCTTGCTCTTGGCCACATTGGCAGAGAAACGGCGGATGAACTCCTCCAATTCCTTGCGCTTCTCCTCAGCCTTGGCTCGCTGGTTCTGGGCCTGACGCAGAGCCAACTGGCTACTCTGGTACCAGAAGCTGTAGTTTCCGGCGAAGAGGTTGATCTTGCCGTAGTCGATATCCACCGTGTGGGTGCTCACTGCATCGAGGAAGTGGCGGTCGTGGCTCACCACCAGCACGGTGTGCTCGAAGTTGGCCAGATAGTCCTCCAGCCAGCTCACGGTGTCGAGGTCGAGGTCGTTGGTGGGCTCGTCGAGCAACAGGTTGTCGGGGTTGCCATAAAGGGCCTGTGCCAACATCACGCGCACCTTCTGGTTACCGCTCAACTCACTCATCAACTGGTGGTGGAACTCTTCCTTGATGCCCAGTCCGCTCAGCAGGATGGCGGCGTCGCTCTCTGCGTTCCAACCGTCGAGCTCAGCGAATTTTTCCTCCAACTCGGCAGCCTTGATGCCGTCCTCGTCGGTGAAGTCGCTCTTGGCATAGATTGCCTCGCGCTGTTTCATGATGTTCCACAGTACGGTGTGGCCCATCATCACGGTGTCCATCACTGTCTCCTGGTCGTACTTGAAGTGGTCCTGGCTCAAGACCGACATGCGCTCGCCCGGCCCCAGTGTGATACTGCCCTTAGAGGGTTCCAGCTCTCCCGAGATGGCTTTGAT
This sequence comes from uncultured Bacteroides sp., assembly GCA_946628545.1. Taxonomy (GTDB): domain Bacteria; phylum Bacteroidota; class Bacteroidia; order Bacteroidales; family Bacteroidaceae; genus RUG11857. Next base: position 9,489 of record CAMOWU010000084.1, read on the forward strand.
CAAAGTGGATTTACCTGCTCCGTTCGCACCGATCACACCATAGATGTTGCCGTTGGTGAACTTCATGTTCACATCCTTGTAGAGCACTCTCTTGCCAAACTGAATGGCCAGATTCGTAATTGTAATCATAATCTTTTCCTAATCTTTTTACTTGCCTTGTCCTTTCAAGGCTGCTATATTACAACGTGTAATTTCTTGATTGACTGTAGTGGACGCGACACGTCGCGTCCCTACAGTGAACTGCTTATTGAGATGTTGTTTGAGTTGTTGAGTATTTAGTTTTTTGTGATCTGCTATTTGCCTATGGAGCCATACCATGGAAAGCCTGCTATATCGACAGTTCGTCGAGCACTTGGATGAGTTCCTTGCGGAGTAGTTTCTCGCTGTGGATGGCATCTACGAAAGGCACATAGACCACTTGGTTGTTCTTGATGCCGATCATCACGTTGCGCTGACCGTCGAGTATGGCGTCGATGGCACCTGCACCCAGGCGACTGGAGAGGATGCGGTCGCGGGCTGACGGACTGCCGCCACGCTGCACATGTCCCAGGATAGAAACCCTCACGTCGTACTGCGGATACTCCTTCTTCACCCTGTCGGCATAGAAGAGCGCGCCGCATTTGGGACTCTCGCTCACGATCACGATGCTTGAGTTCTTGCTCTTGCGGATGCCGCGTCCGATGAATTGCTCCAGCTGGTCGGCATCGGTGCTGTCTTCTGGGATGATGGCCGCTTCGGCACCACTGGCGATGGCACTGTTCTGCGCCAGAAAACCAGCGTCGCGCCCCATCACCTCCACGAAGAAGATGCGTTCGTGGGAGTTGGCGGTGTCGCGGATCTTATCCACACAATCGACGATGGTGTTCAGCGTCGTGTCGTAGCCGATGGTGATGTCGGTGCCGTAGAGGTCGTTGTCGATGGTGCCAGGCAATCCGATGCAAGGCACGTTGAACTCGTCGCCAAAGGTCTTGGCTCCAGTCAGCGAACCGTTACCGCCAATCACCACCAAGGCGTCGATGCCCTCGCGCTGCATGGTCTCGTAGGCCTTGGCACGTCCCTCGGGGGTCATGAACTCCTTGGAGCGTGCGCTCTTGAGGATGGTTCCACCGCGTCCGATGATGTTGCTCACGCTCTCGGTGGTGAACTCGCGCACGTCGCCATTGATCAGTCCGTCGTAGCCTCGGTAGATGCCTTTCACCTTGAATCCCTTGCTCAAAGCCGTGCGGGTCACCGCTCTGATGGCGGCGTTCATACCTGGAGAGTCACCGCCTGAAGTCAATATTCCTATGCAGTTGATATTCATAATCCTATATGTTTTTTTAGTGGTTGATTTTTCTTTATCGCTTTTATCTTTTTTTATAGATGCTATAGAAGCTATAGATATTATAGTTATGTTATAGATGATAGGGAATTTTTATTGTTTATGCTACTTGGTGCGTCATCCAGAACACGGCCAAAGCGACAGCCCAGGCCACAAAGACACGCCAGAGGAAGTGGCGGATGTACCAGATCATGCGCACGTTTTCCGACTCCATCGCTTGTTGGCCTCCGAGGCTGCCTATCATCAGCAATGATCCGCCCAATGCCGAGCATAGCGAGAGCAATTGCCAGTAGCTGCCGTTGAGGGCGAAGGCTGAGGCGGCGTTCACTGTGTCGAGGTCGAAAGAGTTGAGTCCGATGAGCATCAAAGGCACGTTATCGACCACGCTCGAAAGCAGTCCCAGCACTGAGGCGTAGATATATTCGTTGCCGATATATGTGGTCATCAGGTCGGAGATGTAGTTGATGGCACCAGTCTCCTTCAGTGCACCAACGCCCAGCGACACTCCGAGGAAGTAGAGGATGGTCTTCATGCTGATGAACTCACTGTCGCGTACATAATTGCGGCGAACGACAATGTCCATGCCGTTTCGCTCAAGGTTCAGGATGCCATCGACCACCCACACCAGTGCGAGCACACACAAGGCACCGAGGAAGGGTGGCAGTTGGGTCTCAGCGTGGAAGGTCGGGATGGCCCAGATGCCCACGATGCCCACCACGAGCAGCAGGGTCTTGGCCCAGGGAGCCAGAGGTGAGTCGTCGCCTTGGTAGCGGTCCAGAAAAGAGTGGATCTCCACCTTGCCGTGAAGGAGGGTGGAGGTGCAGAGATTGAACACTGCCATGGCACAAAGGGCGGGAAGAATCAGCCCCAGGAAGAACGAGGATGGAGTCACCACACCTCGAACCCAGAGCACAAGTGACGTCATGTCGCCGATCACGGTCACCGAACCGCCCAGGTTGGCAGCCATCATGATGGCGCAGGCATACACCACCTTCTGAGCATGGGAACGGACGATCTGGTTCATGATGGTCAGCATCAGCACCACAGTCGTCAGGTTGTCGATGTTGGCGGATATCAGGAAGGTCAGCCCTGTGAGCACCCAGAGGAACTTCTTGCTGTTGCGTGTGCGGATCCATTCGGCGATGGGGTCGAACACTCCGTTGTTGTTGAGCACCTCAACGATGGTGTTGGTGGCGATGAGAAACAATATCACGGAACAAGCTTCGGTGATGTATCCACCTACGATGTGGTTGGCCACAAACTCCTTCACGGCATGGGCCGACGACTCATCGCCGGCAAGGAAAGCATTGTAGTCATCAGCGTGCATCAGCTGAAGGAAGGTGCCTCCCCGCAGCATATAAAGCAACCACGCGACGACTCCGCAAATCATCGCTACTGCGGCGCGACTGATGTGGTTGGTCTGCTCTGTTGCCATCAGCACATAACCAACCGCCAGCACGGCCACTATGATCAATGTCATTACAAGCATTTCGCTAATCTCTTATATTTTTGTCCGTTTTTTTCTTGCCCAAAGCGCTTGACATCGGTGCTGTCAAGGCCATCAACATCATAATAAACTACAAAAATAATATTCTTTTCGCTCTTTTCCAAATAAACGCAGAATTTTTAACATTTACTTCTTTTCCTTTAGAATATCCTATTTTAGATCAGATGAGACAAATGAAAATAAAAGAATCATTAAACATCCCTATGAAAGATAGTTCTTCTCTACAGAAAAGTGTCGTCGAAAGCCAGGGGGAGCAGGTCGCGGGCGTTTGCGACGAGGTAGCAGCAGTCGGTGCCGTAGAGCAGGACCTGCATCGGCTCACCACTTCGTTTCTCTGACTCGACCATCACTTGCCGGCATCCTCCGCAGGGGCTGATGGGGCGTCGGGTGAAATTGCCCAGTTCATCGCTTGCTGCGATGCAAATCAGTTTGATGCCATTTTCCGGGTAGCGCGAGTTGGCGTAGAACACCGTGGTGCGTTCGGCGCATAGTCCGGAAGGGTAGGCGCTGTTTTCCTGGTTCGCCCCCGTCAGTACTTCTCCGTTGTCGAGCACCACGGCGGCACCCACACGGAAATGGGAGTAGGGCGAATAACTGCGTCGCGTGGCGGCCTTGGCGCAGACCACTGCTTTTCTCTGCTCGTCGTTGAGTTCATCTTCACTCAGCCTTTTCACTCGTAGGTTGAAATCAATATGGTCCATGTCGAAAATGCTTTTTTGAGGGGTTTTATTTGCAAATATACGATTTTTTCCGCAGTTATTCAGATTTTTCTATAAATTTGCAGGAGAAACGCATGCTGACATGAGAAAACCCTTACTATACTTCGTGCTTTTGGTCATCTTGTCTTTCCTTAGTCCCCTTCAGGCGCAGGTGAGACAGAACCAAACCTACCTCAACTATATCAATCAATACAAGGACTTGGCCATCAGGGAAATGGAGCGGTATCACATCCCCGCGAGCATCACCCTGGCGCAAGGACTGTTGGAGAGTGGTGCCGGAAGGAGCAGCCTGGCCACCAAAGGCAACAACCACTTTGGCATCAAGTGTGGTGGAGGATGGACTGGCAAACGCATGTATAAGGACGACGACCAGCGTAACGACTGTTTCCGCGTCTATGGCAATGTCAAGGACTCCTATGAAGACCATTCGCGCTTTTTGCTGCGCGACCGCTACAAGCGCCTCTTCGACCTCAAGATGACCGACTACAAAGGATGGGCCAAGGGACTCAAGGCTTGCGGCTATGCCACCTCGCCTACCTATGCCAGCAAGTTGATAGAAATCATCGAGGCCTATCAGCTCTATCAGTACGACAAGGGTGGAAAGAGCCAGCGAGGCGACGATTTCGACGACATCTACGACATCGCGTCAGCCACCCCCAGCGACTATACACCCACAGGAAAGTATAGCTATACGGTCAACAACGGACTGGTATGTGTGGTGGCCCAGCCGGGCGACACATGGCAGTCGCTCTCCAAGGCCTTGCACAAGAGCCGCAGGAAGTTGCTGAAATACAATGAGGCGGTCTCCACCGATGTCATCCAACCGGGTACCTTCATCTATCTCCACAAGAAAAAGAAGAAGGCGGAACGCAAATACCGCAAGTACTGGCACAAAGTGAAGCCAGGCGAGTCGATGTACACCATCTCACAGCTCTATGGCATACGTGTGAAGTACCTCTACAAGAAGAATTTCAAGTCTGCTGCCTACATACCACAACCCGGCGACCTGCTCAGGGTGAGATAGTTCCAATTCAAAGGATATTTACCATCTCCTGATGGTAAATCTTTATTATAGGCTATTATTGGATAATATAAAATTGCATTATGTAAAATCACATAATGTCAATCCTTCGTCTTGATATACACTGCGTCGAAAGCGGTGAAGGCACCGAAGCAGCCGAGTGTGTCATAATCGGAGGTGGTGTTGATGACGAGGAATTTCTTGAAGATGGTGCAATGAAAACTGTAGCCACACTCATTCACGTCTTTGTATTCAAACTCTGATCCCTCAAGCACAGCAGGTCGTCCTGGATCGCTTTTTCCCTCGGCGATGTGGCTGGGCGCGTTGCAGATGTCGAAGTGCAGTTTGTTTTTGCCCGCCCCTCTGAACGAGACGTGTCCGCCCATCCAATCCTGAGAGCCAAGGTGCCAGATCTGGTAGCTGTATTCACGGCCGATGTGTGCTGGGTCCTCGCACACCATCGGATCCTCATACCAATCAGGCATATACATCTGTGTGCGAGCCATGTCGTAGGGCGATGAAAGGGTAGTGAGGGAGTAGGTGGCATCGCTCTGTTGGTTGCTCCACTCGCCTTCAGAGATGGTGGGGCCATCGGCTGCGTCTTCATTGGCGATTTGGAAGTAGAGGTCGCCCGTGATTTTGCCATCGGGCTGGTATTCGCGCAGCATGAACCGGTTGTCAGCCAGCTTATTGCCCACCAACAGGATGGGTGCTGGATTTTTGGCTTTGGGGTAGTAGATGTAGCCTGCTGCCAAGTCGTCATAGTCTTCGCTCACCTGGAAGGCGATGACTACAGAAACCTTTCCACCCATCTTGCCTTCAAAGCGGTAATACGTTTTTCCATCGGCACTGCAGTCCAAGGCTACAGCAAGCATCATGCAAATGCAAATCATAATCTTTCTCATACGCTTCATCTTTTT
>CAMOWU010000085.1 GCA_946628545.1 uncultured Bacteroides sp.
CTGATGGCTTGTAACTATTCAGGGGTTGCTGTCGCTAATGGTCGCTTCGCTCAAAATTGCCGAAAAATTTGATACAAAATTATCGAAAAATAGATTTGGTAGAGATTGTCTTATCATTTTTCTGATTCATTTTCCTTTAGTTTTGAGCGAAGCAACTCCTAAAGGGTTACGGTCTGAATAGACACGATTGCTCTTATTGATAAGAAAATTCCATTTTTAGACAGATGAAAAAGCGATTCTTGTATATTGATGCTTTGCGAGGGTTCTGTATGATTCTGATTATCATCCTTCATACCCACTTGAAGATCATCAATTACGACATCAATAAAATGATGATGAATATGGAATTGCCTTTGTTTTTCTTCGTGTCTGGCTTTTTCTTCAATCGATATGGCAGTTTCCGTGAATTCTTTGTGAAGAAAGTGAACCAACTTGTTGTGCCATACTTTTTCTTTTCGTTCGTTCCGCTTTGCCTGTTTTCTTTTTTATATACCGATCGTTATGCCGATCCTCTCTTCTATATTTTAGCTCCTGTAAAACCTTGGAACACACCTCTTTGGTTCCTGCGCACCTTGTTTTTCACTTATTTGCTCTACTACGTCATCGACAAATACTGCGAAAACAAGCCGTTATGGTTGAAAATATGTGTCATCGTCTTCTCTGTGGCTGTAGCGCAGTGCATCAACTTGGAGTATAAGCGAATAAAAGACGCATACCCTTTGCTTAGCGAGTCCTCGTTCATGATTGACAATATGATTACATCTGTGGTCTCATTGCCATATTTCTTTATTGCCCACCAGATCAAGAAGCGTGGATGGCTGGAGTTCAAGTTCAGTTGGGGAATGACGGTTTTATTGATGTCAGTTCTGTTATTCGTAGCTTATCTTTCTCGTCAAAACCATTTCTATTACTATGGTGCCATGTTTGGCGAGAATTTTTTCCTTGGCTACATCAGTGCGATCAGTTCAATTCTTGCTTGGGGCATCTTCCTGGCTAAATTCAAATATACATCCATACTTCAATACTTCGGAAAAAACAGCCTCATTGTCTTGGGATGTCACGCCGTGCCAATCATCATTATCTTTGAGAATCAATGGCTGTCGAGAATCAACACGTTTTATATCACTTTCTTCCTGATGTTTCCGTGCGTATGGTTCTTTAAAAAGTATTTTCCTAAGTTCACAGCCCAAGAGGAATTGTTCGAGTTGAGAAAAGCATGAAAAAGAGATTCATATATGTAGATGCGCTGAGGGGATTCTGTATCATCCTGATTATCGTGTTCCACAGTAAGTTCACTGTCATCAACCGTGATGTCAACCTGATGTTGATCCATCTGAGAGTTCCTATGTTCTTTGTTCTTTCAGGCCTTTTTTTCAAACGTTATGGTTGCTTTAGGGAATTCATCATGCGAAAAGTCAACCAACTGGTAGTGCCTTATTTCTTTTTCGCCTATATTCCATTCTGCCTGTTCTCCTATTTCTCCACCGACAGATATGCTGACCCTTTGTTTTATCTGGGTGCGGCTATCAAACCCTGGAATTATCCTTTGTGGTTCTTGAGGTCCTTGTTCCTCACCTATGTGTTCTATTATGTTTTCGACAAATACACAGAGAACAGACCGAAATGGTTGCAGACGTTGATCATTGCAATCATAGTGACTGCGGGATGGTACATCACGTTAGTTGTTGAGAATTTGAAACCAACTCATCCAACTTTAAAGGATTGTGAGTTCATTATCCACGACCTGCACCAATCCCTAAAGGCAATGCTCTATTTCTTCTTGGCTCAGCAAATCAAGAAAAAAGGTTGGCTCGACTTCCACTTCAACTGGACCTACACCATCATCCTATCTGTAGCGACCCTTTTGCTGGCTTATGCTTTCAGGCAGAACAGGGTGATTCTCTACTCATCGGGTTATGTGCAGCACATTGTTTTCGCATATATCAGTTCTTTTTCGTTCATTTTCTCCCTGGCCGTTCTTTTCGCTAAAATGAAGCACACGCGTATGCTTGAGTATTTCGGGAAAAACAGCATTATAGTTTTGGGCTGTCATTATCTGATCATTATTATCTTGAACAGTAATTTCATCATGCCGCCCTATGCAGTCTTTCTTATCACCTTCTTCTTGATGTTTCCTTGTTTCCTGATTTTCAAGAAATACTTCTCGAAATGGATAGGCCATGAGGAAATGTTCAAATCGAAGGTTTGAATCACATTCAGAAAAAAAGCAAATCATGATATCTGTTTTATTAGCAGTCTATAACACGAGCCTGTACTTGTCTCAGTGTTTGAATTCCATTCTCAATCAGACGTATAAGGATTTGGAAGTGATTGTCGTCAACGACGCTTCCACGGACGACAGTCTCAGCATTTGCCGTCAGTTTGAAAAAGCCGACAAACGGGTGAAGGTGGTCAACCTCATGGTCAATGTCGGACTGGAGAAAGTGCGTAGAGTAGGCCTAAGGGAAGCCAAAGGAGAGTATGTCATGTTTGTCGATTCCGACGACTGGCTTCACGGAAAAGACACGCTTCAGCTCATGTTCGACAAAATAGAGGAAACAGGAGCCGACTATGTAGAGGTGATGTCGCAGAGGGTGCTCGACAGATGGGGACTGATCAAAATCAAGTCCAACTGTCCTGTCCATGGCCTGATCAAGCAGCCGGAGTTGTTCCGCGACTATTATATTTCCTTCTTCGGCAAGAATGTGCTGCCAGTCAATATCTGGGGCAAGCTCTACCGTCGTTCCACCCTCGACAAGATGGACCTGACCCCATGTGGACTGACCATGGGCGAAGACCTCTATTTCAATATGACCCTCTTCCCGCACCTACAGTCGGTCTATATTATGGACCATATAGGCCACAACTATCGGTTCGGCGGGATGACTTCGCGCTACAATCCCAATCTGTTGCCCGACCTTAAGAAGCTCTTTGTCATCAAAGACCAACTGAGCCAAAAGCAGCATTATGACTCTGCTTACGATTATCTGCGTATAGAACTGAAGAATGTCTTTCGATCGGATATCTGCCAGAGAATTGTTTTCGATTTTGGCGACAAGGAAGACATCATCTTCAGAATCAAGGAAGAACTACACGACCCCCTCTATCAAGAGGTTCAGAAAGTGAAAGATACTCCAGGTTTCCTGGACGAGCCTTTTGTCAAGGCCATGGCTCATCAGGACGCAGAGACAATCTACCAACTGTGTCTGGATCTGGTGAAGCAGCAGCGGTGGCAACGGCTTAAGAAGAAAATAGTCTGCTACTTGCTCGAACTCATGTGATGAATGATCATTCAACTCTTCTTCAAACTCTTATCAATCAGTTGAATATGGCAAAAGAAAAACTCCTGTCCATTATTATACCTTCATACAATATGGAGGTTTTGCTCCCTCGTTGCTTGAATTCACTTATAGTGCCACCCGAGCAGATGGAATGGCTCGATGTGTTGATTGTCAACGACGGAAGTAAAGATTCCACTTCTGCCATTGGACATGAATATGCTCAGAAGTATCCCGACACTTTCCGTGTGATAGATAAACAGAACGGCCACTATGGCAGTTGCATTAACGCCGCTTTGCCAGTGGCGCTCGGAAAGTATATAAGGATTCTTGATGCCGATGATTATTTCGACAATGCTGTCTTCAGACAGTATCTCGATCAGCTCAAGAATGTGGATGTGGATGTGGTCGTGACCGACTACAATATGGTGGATGCACAAGGGCAGATTGTTAGCCGGACGGTTTATGACATACTGGAGCACGGTCAGGTGATCACCATTCAGGATGAGAAGCTTGCAGTGATGATGATGCATGGACTGACCTACAGGACAGATCACCTGCGTCGTATCCATTACAAACAGACGGAAGGGATTCTCTATACGGATTCAGAATGGTCGTTTATACCGTTGCTGGATGCGGAAACGCTCTGCTACTTCAAGTTGAGTGTCTATCAGTATCTGGTTGATAGGGAAGGGCAGAGTATGAGTAAGCAGCAGGAACAAAAGAATTATCCCCACCGTCTGAAAGTGCTTCGCAATATGCTCATGGCTTATCTGGGTGACCACCGTAATTCCAACACCATCAATGCCTGGATGACCATTAGGAATTATTTCATCAACATCTATATGATAGCCATTGTGAAAGGTTCAAATCACAAAGAGAACCAGCAGTTGGTAAGGACGCTTGATGAAGAGTTGAAGAGTCTTTGTCCCGATTTGTATGAATCTTTAGGTGATTATGCTGTGAATATCTTTGGAACCAAATACAGGGTGATTGATCAATGGCGGAAACACAAGATGATGAATACGACACTTCTGCATCAGTTGGTGCGTATTGACAACATCTTCTTGACATTCAAATTCAAATTGAAAAAACTTCTGAAATAATAACCATCTATGAAAACCAAAATCATAAAGGTGTCAACAGTGCCCATGTCGTTGAATCTGTTGCTGAAAGGACAACTCAAGATGCTTTCAGAACACTACGACGTACTTGCAGTCTCATCGCCTGGCGATGAACTTGAGGTGGTAGCCAATCGCGAGGGTGTTCGCGTCAAGGCTGTGCCGATGCAAAGACGTATTGCTCCCATCAAGGACATGAAGTCTCTCATACAGCTTATTCGGCTTTTCAGGGAAGAACGTCCTTGGATGGTACATTCCATAACCCCAAAGGCAGGATTGCTCTCCATGCTTGCCGCCAAAATCTGTGGAGTGCCAGTGCGCATACACATGTTCACAGGGCTGCTGTTCCCTAATGCAAAAGGCCTGAAACGCTGGCTCCTGATGTTCACCGATTGGTTGACCTGCAAGTGTGCCACAGTGGTCAACCCTGAGGGGGAGGGCGTGAAGCGTGACCTGGAGAAGGCACATATCACATCCAAACCGATGGTCATCATCGGTAACGGCAATATCAATGGCATCGACGTGGAATATTATAGTCGTTCGGAGGTGGTGATGGCTTTGTCGAGGAAATACCAACGCAACGACTGCTTCACTTTCTGTTTTGTCGGACGCGTGGTAGGCGACAAGGGCATGAATGAACTGGCATGCGCTTTCCAACGTCTGATCAATGACAACAAGAAGGTCCGACTGCTTATCGTTGGATCGTTTGAGGATAAACTCGACCCAGTTCAACCACAGACCAAGGATTACTTCCAACATTCCGAACATGTGGATTTCATGGGATGGCAGGACGACATCCGTCCTTTCCTCGCCGCTTCCGATGCTTTTGTCTTCCCCAGTTATAGAGAAGGATTTCCCAATGTGCTGCTCCAGGCTGGAGCGATGGACTTGCCTATCATATCCACCGATATCAACGGGGCCAATGAAATCGTTCGTCATGGAGAGAATGGAGTGCTTATCCCGACAAAAGATGAAGAACAGCTTTATCAGGCCATGAAACGTTTTGTGGAACAACCGCAAGAAATCAAGAAAATGGCGGAAAAGGCCAGACAGATGATTGTGGACCGCTACGAACAACGTGCTTTCTGGAAACATCTTCTGGAGTTTTATTCATCGCTCGACTGAACTGTAGGGACTCGACGTGTCGCGTCCGATTCGTAGGCGACGCGTCCGCAATGATTCGCAGGCGATGTGTCACGTCCCTTCATAGAAAAGCAAATATCTGTACTTCATTTCATATCAGTAGATGAGAATCGTATATTGTGCCAACTCCATTTGTTATTTAGGTGGAGTAGAGCGTATCACGATAGCAAAAGCCAATGCTTTGGCCGCTATTGAGGGGAACGAGGTATGGATTGTAGTGGCTGAAAACAGAAAACAAATCGCATTGCGTGTCGATGAGCGGGTACATATTGTTGACCTCAAAGTCAATTATTACATCGACGACTGGAAGTCAAGGTGGAATGTGTTGAAAGGATTTGTGCTGAAGCGGATACAGCATCAGAAGAAATTAAAGCAAGTACTCAACGACATCAGTCCTGATATCGTCATTTCCACAGGATTTTCAGAGAAGTATTTCCTGCCTAAACTGAAAATCAAATCGCATCCAGTTTTTATCAGGGAAATACATTTCGTGAGCAATTACAGGTGGTTGGTTATTGACCCCCATAGTAAATGGCAAAGATTCAAGACCTGGCTTGCAGACTTCTTTGATTACCGCATTTCCATCCGAGGATATAGCCGTATCATTCTCCTCACTCATGAGGACAAAGAAAAATTCTGGAAGAACAATGACAAAGCTTTGGTGATTCAGAACCCGCTGACTGTTGAGCATTCTTTTAGGTCGGACCAGAAGAACAAGATTGCTATTGCGGTAGGACGAATAACGAAAGCAAAGAACTTTTCATCGCTCATTCGATCTTGGAAAATAGTGCACGAGGCACATCCCGACTGGAAACTGGAAATATGGGGTGGGGGTGACGAACGCGAAAGAAATGGCTTGGAGCGCTTGATGAAGAATCTGGAGTTGCAACAGGTTGTTACCTTAAAAGGAAATACTTACGACATTTACTCTCAATACGCTCAAGCCTCCATGTTCGTGTCAACTTCACTTTTTGAAGGATTTGGCCTCTGTATTGTCGAATCCATGTCGTGTGGACTGCCTGTGGTTTGCTATCAGTGTCCAAGTGGCCCCAAGGACATCATCACCGATGGAAAAGATGGTTTTCTGGTTCCTTTAGGAAACGAACGGATGCTGGCCGATCGCATCATCTACCTCATTGAACATGAAGAAGAACGGCTCAAGATGGGAACCGCTGCCATAGAAAAGTCCAGGCATTATAGCATGGACAACATCATTCAGCAATGGATGACGCTTTTCAGAACGTTGATGGATGAGAAGAGTAAAAAGAATAAACGATAGTTTTCCATGTTCCTCAGTATCATCGTACCAGTCTATAATACCTCTCAATTCCTTGGTAGATGTGTAGATTCACTTCTGCATCAAGGGCTTGATGAAGCTGATTATGAGATTGTCTTGGTCAATGACGGATCCAAAGACAATTCTCTTGAGATCTGTCGTGATTATGCCTCCCGCTATCCGAATGTCAAGGTCGTGGATAAGGAGAATGGCGGCGTGTCATCAGCCCGCAACAGTGGTGTGCAGATTGCTCAAGGTGAGTTCGTCTGTTTTGTGGATTCCGACGACTATCTTCTTGAAGGGGGATATGGCTACATCAAGCAGCATTTCGATTGCAAAGCTTACGATGTTGTCCGCTTTTGGTCGGCTATTGAGACCGCTGACGCAGTCCCACCCAAGGTGCTGGAAGGAAAGGAAACCTTCTCGGGAACAGGGCATGAATTCTTGGCGAAGTACGGTCTGGAGATGTTTTGCTACAACTCGCTCTACCGTCTTGCTTTTTTGAAAACGCATGGCTTGGAGTATCGACCTTACAGGGTGGGAGAGGATTACTTGTTTGCCACAAGTGTCCTTCTCAAGTGCCCAAGGATATTAAGTGTGTCGTCACGTATATATAGATATGTGGTTCATTCAAATTCCGCTTCCACCAACCGCAACCCTGACCACATGAGGAAATGCGTTGTGGATCAACTCGATGTCCACGATGAGATGCTGTCACTGCTCCAGCCTGTACTTCATGACGAGAAAAGCCCTTTGTATCGCTACACTACAGGATATTTCCTCCATCCTCTCATGCCTCAACTCTTGAGCAGATGTCTTTCCGCGGGAATGACTGTAGCAGAATTTAAGCGGGTGATCGACCGATGCTGCAACAATGAACTGTGGCCGATAAAGATTCTTCCTGCAATTATGCAACGCAAGGAAAGAGTCTTTTTCCGAGTAATCAACTTCCTTGGACGTCATCCATGGTTGTTCCCATCGGCATCATTCTTCTACACAAGGATTTTCGTACCATTCATCCTCAAGCATTTCGACCGAAACAAACTTTGAACAGGGGTAGGCAGGCATCTCTGCCTGCGATTGTTCTGAAGAAACAACCCGTCCAAGGGCAGATGTGTGAGGGATAATTCTACCTCAGTTTCGCCCGAGTCTCGCATAGCCAAATAAAAGCGTCATAGACAAAGGGACAATGATAGAGGAATTTCAAACCCAGCCTGCGGTGAATGGATAAGGTGTTGTTGGACATCAGTGTTTTCATGGTGAGTTTTTTATAATGCTTGCACATTTTTCTCGCTTCTGATTCGTATGAGGTGCCTTTCGCATGATGACGTATGCTGAGCATCGTCTTATACAAATAATCGAGACAGTAGGCCTGGAATTGCTTGTTACCCTCGAAAGATTTGAAAATGAGATAATAAGAGTTGATGATGTCTATTTTACGAGGGTTGATTGGCTCATGTGTGATGGAGTCAGTGTGTTGTACCCAGTTATACATCGGAACTAAACCGCAAACTACAGACTCAGTCTTCAGGAAGACTCTGCTGTTGAATTCTGTGTCTTCCGTTCCTGTCTTAATGAAATAGGTGTCTTTTATCAGGTTCTTGGGAAACAGTTTGTTCCATATCACTTGGAACTCCCAGTGATCAATGTCGGACAAACTAAATAGTCCCCGCATCAGTTCGTCCTGCGACAGCATCCTTGTCTTAATGCTCGATAAATTGAGGTTCTTGTAATCAGAATTGTAGCTCTCACCAACCATCCTGCCTAATGCCATGGAAAAGGTGGCCTCATTCTCCTGTAGTATTTTATACAACAATTCTATCATTTGAGGCTCGATGGTATCATCACTGTCTATGAATACCACATAATCACCACGAAATCTTTCGATGGCGACATTGCGTGCTCTGGCCACTCCTGAATTAGGTTGGTGGATCACGGCAATCCTCTCGTCTTTACGAGCGTATTCGTCGCATATTTCACCACAACTGTCGGGTGAACCATCATCGACCAGAATGATCTCCAGGTTGGTATAGGTCTGGTTCAATATGCTTTCGATGCAACTGCGAAGATACTTTTCAACATGATATATAGGTACAATGATGCTGATTAAGTCCATATAAAGCGTGAAGTAGTTTTTTTGCAAAGTTAATCTATTTTGTGGAAAATCTCTGCATCTACCAGTTGATATATTTTTCAGTTGTTTTTGGATTCGCTTGTCTTTTTCGGCGGCAATTATCGTTAATCGACATCCTAAAAGAGATAATCATCTTGTTTTTCATACAACTTTATTCCACTCACTTCAACTTTTTTCCGATAATTGCACTTATGTCGGAGAAAAATTGTATTTTTGCATGATATTTCAAGAAATAATAGTTAAACAAAGATATGAGAAAACTTTTTAATCTGGCATTGTTGACGCTCATCGGGGCTCAGATGCTTTTCTTTGCGTCTTGTACTTCCTACAAGAATGTACCTTATATTCAGAACAGCGCTTATGTGGATTATTCGGAAGGCACACGCCTTTACGACGCGCGTATCATGCCTAAGGACCAGTTGACCATCACCGTCAGCTGCCCACGCGACCCAGAGGCTACGGCTATCTACAACCTCACGGTTCAGACAGACCTTTCGGCCAACCTCTCACGTCGTACATCAGTGCAGCAACCAGCGCTCCAAACTTATCTTGTTTCGAACAAAGGTGAGATCGTTTTCCCCGAATTGGGTACCATCAAAGTGGTGGGCATGACGAAGACAGAGTTGGAGGAATTTATCGCCAACAAGCTCCATGGACAGTATCTGAAAGACAAACCCATCGTCACGGTGAACATGTCGAACTACAAAGTCGCAGTCATGGGTGAAGTCACCCAGCCAGGCATCTACACAGTGAACAATGGCAAGGTGAATATCTTTGAAGCCCTTGCTATGGCTCGCGACCTGACCATTCATGGACAGCGCCAGAATGTGAAACTCATACGTGAGGATGCCACAGGACGCAAGGAAGTCGTGGAACTCAATCTCAACGACGCTAATATCATCAATTCTCCTTACTACCAGTTGCAGCAAAACGACATCATCTATGTCACTCCCAACAAGGTGAAGGCCAAGAACTCAGGTATCGGTTCTGAAACCAGCCTCTGGTTCTCAGCCACTTCTATCCTCGTGTCGCTCACCAGCTTGCTCTACAACATCCTCAAGTAAGAGAAAACGCTACTATCATTAATAACGTTAATAACGTTAATAACGTTAATAACGTTAATAACGAAAAGAACGAAAATAACGTTCATAACGTTCATAACGAAATTAGCGTTCATCACGTCATTAACGATACAAACTATATGAAGCGGGGCGCACATCGTAAGATGTGCGCCCCGCTTCATTGTATCTAATTTTCTGAATGATTCTCTTAAATGATATACTGGGTGGCAGATAACGACTGATTGGTTGAAACTGCAATGATTGCGTTGGCAATCATGTTGGCGATTGAAAGTTGCTTCACCTTCTCGCATTCGTGTTGATAGGGGATACTGTCGGTGAAGACTATCTCTGTCAGGGCCGAATTGCTCACGCGCTCTGTGGCTGGACCGCTCATCACGCAGTGTGAGGCGATGGCGCGCACCGATTTGGCACCAGCCTTTATCATCTCGTCGGCTGCGCGGGTGATGGTGCCTGCGGTATCCACCATGTCGTCAACAAGCACCACGTTCTTGTCTTTCACATCGCCGATGATCTGGATATTCTCCACGACATTGGCGCGGGCGCGTGTTTTGTTGCAGAGCACCAGAGGCACCTGCAGGTACTTGGCGTAGGTGTTGGCGCGTTTCGATCCTCCCACGTCAGGTGTTGCGATGACGAGATTGTCGAGATGGAGCGACTCAATGTAGGGGAGCATCACCTTTGATGCGTAGAGGTGGTCAACGGGGACATCAAAGAAACCTTGAATTTGATCGGCATGAAGGTCCATGGTGATCAGACGGTTGATACCTGCCACACTCAGAAGATCGGCCACCAGTTTGGCACCTATCGACACTCTGGGCTTGTCTTTCCTGTCCTGTCGTGCCCAACCAAAATAGGGGCATACTGCGATGATGGAGCGGGCCGATGCTCTTTTGGCCGCATCTATCATCAGCAACAGCTCCATAAGGTTGTCGCTGTTGGGAAAGGTGGATTGAACGAGAAAGACATCCTTGCCTCGGATGGATTCTTCAAACGATACACTGAACTCACCGTCGGCGAAGTGGGTGATGACTAAGTTTCCAAGTGGGCATTCAAGTTGCTGGCATATCTTCTCCGCAAGATATTTCGTCTTCGTGCCTGAGAATACTTTGAATGGCCTGATTATCTCATTCATAATTTGAATATAGTTGGATTGATAATGTCTTTTTGGTAGATCGTCCAAAGAGTCGCGGGGGATGGTGAAGCGGATAGAATCCGAGGCCAAGCGCCGCTGCTTGTGAATGACACTGCAAAGTTAGTCATTAATCATGACATACGAGTAGTGTTTTACCATTTTAATTTCCACATTTGCTTTTTTAAGTCATTCCACAAGGTGTTTTGTCATTTCCTCGCTATGCCAAGTGGCATAATTACCTGCACTGTCAGTATAGATGAAGTAGGCGGCGAGTTCGGGATGCTGGCTGAGCACCAATCGGGCGCTGTCGAGCCCCAGCACCATGAACGATGTGGCGTAGGCGTCGGCTGTGGCGCAGTCGGTGGCGACCACTGTGGATGAAAGGATGCTGTGCTGCACGGGACGTCCAGTCTTGGGATTGATGGTGTGGGCGTATTTCTTGCCTCCTTCTTCGTAGAAGTTGCGGTAGTTGCCAGAGGTGGCCATCGACAGATTGCTCAACTGTACGACTTGTTCTATCTCGTTTGTCTCTCCGTTGGCATCATCGATGGGCTTGTTGATGCCCACTCGCCATACGACACCTGAAGGGTTCTTGCCACGCATGCGGACCTCACCACCAATCTCCACCAGATAGTTCTTCACACCCAGTTGCTCCAGTTTGCGCCCTACAGCATCTACACCATAGCCTTTGGCAATGGCAGAGCAGTCGAGCATGGTGCGAGGGTCGGATTTCACGACCTTTCCATCTCGCAACTCCACTCGTTCCAAGCCTACAGTCTCCAACAGACTGTCGATCAGGGAGTCGGTGATGTCTTCCTTGTTCTTAAATCCAAATCCCCAAGCATTGACCAATGGAGCTACTGTGATGTCGAATGCACCGTAAGTTGCTTGGTGGATATGCTTGGCGAGCGTGAATACTTCACTGAACATCTCGTTGACTTCCGTGTCGCTGTTGATGTTCACCGCTGTGATGATGGATTGAGGGTTGAAGGGCGAAAGCGAACGGTCCACCTCGTTCATCACTGCCACAAGTGAATCCTCTATGTTTTTGGAGTATTGGTAGGTGATGTGGTAGAAAGTGCCGAAAATACTGCCTTCACATCGTTGCACCTCCTGTGCAGGCCATGCTCCCGATTTCAGGGTGCCGTCGGGGTTGTTGGTGCGGATGATGTAGATGGTGCCAATGATGAGGAACAACAACAATGGAATATGCCACCATTGTCTTTTCCTCGGTTCTGTTCTCTCTTCTGTCTTGATGCGCATACCTTTTGTAGGGATGGTCCGCCTGTGTGGCGGAAATGATTATTCTGTCTTTTCGGTGTTTTTTATTTCTTCTGCCTTTTTCCCAACCTCTTTATCTTCTGGTTCTTTTTCCGTCGGCTTGGCGTTGATTGAGGGTTCTACAGGATGCACCACTGCGTTCAGCTGTGTTTTGTTCTTTTTCCTGCCCCAGTTGAGGTCGAAGCTGAGGTTGTAGGTGGCTCCCCAGCAGGTGCCGCTGGTGGTTGTCCCATAACCAGGGATATAATAAGGTGTGCCGTAGTCGGTGACTCCTTTACTGATGGCAGTCTTGAAGCGTACGGTCCACCCCATGTGGAAGCATGGGAGAATCTTCACCTGAACACCGGCTATGAACTCCACCCAATGGGCTGTGGTGGATATACCCTTGTGGCTGAAAGGAGCACTTCCGCCCCATGTCTTGTCGGTCAATTCGGGTCCGCTGATGTCGTAGTCGAATTTGGATATGCCATAGCGCGCTCCCAGGTACAGACGGTTGTCCTGCCATTTGTTTTTCAGCATGTTGATGTCAAGGCCGGCTCGCAGGTAGGGGGCTTTGGTGTTGTAGCTGATATGGGTGTCCTCATTGGTGGTTTCGCAGATGCCATAGCCTGCTTCTACCACTGGAAAGAATTGGTTCTTGAGGTTGATGCGGAGCGACCCCTCGAACACTCCGTAGTCGGACACAAATTTCTGAATAGGCCCGAAGATGTCGGCAGAGAGCGTGAAACCCTGGAAGAAAGTCTGCTTGGGCTCCAGGCTCAAACTGTCCACCACGTATAGTGTGGGCTTAGGCGCCTCGCCTGGTTCCTGTCCATGAAGGGTCAGCGTCAGTGTGAGCAGTAGGCTACTCAAGAGTGCCGGCAAAGTGTATTTTGATGTTCTCCTTTCCTTCATAGTTGACGTTGGGATTTGATATCTCTATGCGCTCTATGGCGTAGTCGGTGCTTTTGACGGATTTGATGTTGTGAAACATGTAAGACCCGCATTCAGGCAACCCCACGTGGGGCATGTTGTCGTGTTCGATGTAGAGGGTGTCGTTGTTGGTGATGCTGGCGTAGTGGAAGACCAGTGTGTCGGCTGTGTTGAAGTATGCCATGGGCAGCTGCAGGTACGCCACTCCCGACACTTGGTTGATGATCGTGGAGTCGTGGCGAGTGACGCTGACCAACTCTTTGTAACCTTGTTCAATCAAACTGTCGATGCGGGTGCGGGACTCAATGGTGGTATAGCCCGCCAGGCGGTAAGTGTAGAGCGTGTCATGGCCTGGCAGGAGGATGCTCACCGACAGCGTGTCGCCAATGCTGATGGCATGGTCCTGGCTGTCGTAGAAGTAGTAGTTGCAACTCACGCTGTTGTCCAGCGGACAGTTGTTGCTGGAGCACGCTGCGGATAGCATGACCACTGAAGTCACGACCAACAGGGTGGGGATGAGTTTGTTTTGTTTGATCACGTCTTTAGTCTATGATTTTTTCTATCTCGTATTTGTTGCGCTCGGGGCTGTTGCGGGAGATGAGTTCACCGAGGAATCCGGCAACGAAGAGTTGAGTGCCGAGGATCATCATCGTCAGGGAAATGTAGAAATAAGGAGAGTTGGTGACCAGCGTGTAGCTATCGCCCGTCCACATGGCAATCAGTTTGAACAGACCGACACAGAAGGCGGCGATGAAACCGATGATGAACATCAACGTGCCAAGGAAACCAAACACGTGCATGGGTTTCACGCCATAGCTGGAGAGGAACCATAGGGACAGCAAGTCGAGGTAGCCGTTGACAAAACGGTTGAGGCCGAACTTGGTCTTGCCGTATTTGCGGGCTTGGTGGTGAACCACCTTCTCGCCTATCTTGTCGAAACCGGCATTCTTGGCGAGGTAGGGGATATAGCGGTGCATCTCACCATAGACCTCGATGTGTTTCACCACATCTTTCTTATAGGCCTTCAAGCCGCAGTTGAAGTCGTGGAGGTTCTTGATGCCCGACACCTTGCGGGCGGTGGCGTTGAAGAGTTTGGTGGGGATGGTTTTCGACAACGGGTCGTAGCGCTTCTTCTTATAGCCACTGACCAAGTCGTAGCCGTCTTCCACAATCATACGACGCAGTTCGGGTATCTCGTCGGGACTGTCCTGAAGGTCGGCGTCCATAGTGATGACTACATCACCCTGCGCTTTCTCGAAACCGCAAAACAGGGCAGGCGATTTGCCGTAGTTGCGGCGGAACTTGATGCCCTTGACTTCGGGGTTCTTGGAGCCAAGCTCTTCTATCACTTGCCATGAACGGTCGGTGCTGCCATCGTTCACGAAAATAATCTCATAACTGAATTTGTTGGCTTCCATCACACGCTTGATCCAGGCGTGAAGCTCAGGGAGCGATTCCTCCTCATTGTAGAGAGGTACTACTACTGATATATCCATTTTCTATCTCGTTGTTTCTACCATTAATCATTGACCATTG
>CAMOWU010000086.1 GCA_946628545.1 uncultured Bacteroides sp.
TCCCGTTTGTTTTGAAAAACAGGTTAATAACAGGTCAATCAATAAAACTAAATATTTTTTAAGGTAAACAATGCGAAAGATTGTAGGTATAGGTGAGACGATTCTCGACATCATCTTCAAAAACGGACAGCCCCAGGCCGCAGTTCCCGGTGGGAGTGTCTTCAACGGTATCGTCTCCCTTGGTCGTATGGGCCAGGAAGTAGCCATGATTACAGAGACAGGAGACGACAAAGTGGGCGGTATCATCGTCGATTTCATGCAAGCCAACCATGTTTGCACCGACTATGTGTGTCGGTTCAACAACGCTCGTTCAGCCCTTTCCCTGGCTTGGCTCGACGACAACAACGACGCCGACTATGAGTTTTATAAAGACTATCCCAAAGCAAGGCTTGAGGTGGAGTGGCCGGTCATCAATGCCGACGACATCGTGATGATGGGTTCCTACTTCGTGCTCAACCCTGTTCTGCGCGACAAGGTGCTGGAGTTTCTCAATTATGCCCAGCAGCAGGGCGCGATTATTTATTATGACTTCAACTTCCGCAAGTCGCACAAAGCCGACGCGCTCAAGCTCTATGCCAGCATTCTGGAAAACATGGAGTTGGCCGATGTCGTCAGAGGTTCGGTGGAAGACTTCGACAACATGTTCGGCAAGACCGATCCCGAGAAAATCTACAAGTCGGAGGTGGAGTTCTATTGCAAGAACATGCTTTGCACGTCAGGAGGCGGAGAGATCAGACTGCAGACCAAGTCGATCAACAAAACGTACAACGTGGAGAAGATTAGTACAGTGAGCACCATCGGTGCTGGCGACAACTTCAATGCCGGTGTCGTCTTCGGTCTGATGCGTGAGAACATTCTCAAGTCCGACCTCGACCAACTCGACGAAAGCACCTGGGACAAGGTGGTGCGTTGCGGAATAGACTTTGCCAGCGAGGTGTGCAAGAGTTTCAACAACTCAGTCTCCCAGGAGTTCGCCGCCAACTACGGCAAATAGAGAATCGGAGTGCTCTGGGGCGACTGCAACGATGTCGCAGCATAGTAAACTATTTGGCTTTTATTAGTAATCAGCATTAATCATAAGGGTGTTTCTAAAGATTACGATTTAGCGAATTGAGTCGCAAGTGATTTTTAGGAGTAACCATAAAAAACGGAACAAGATTTGAAGACATTTGAAGAACTTGGCGTGTCGGCAGAGATACTCCAAGCCATCCAGGAGATGGGCTACGTAGAGCCCATGCCCGTACAAGAGGCAGTCATCCCCTATCTCCTTGGCAACAACAACGATGTGATTGCATTGGCCCAGACGGGAACGGGCAAAACGGCTGCATACGGACTTCCCCTGTTGCAGAAGATTGATGTGGAAGAACCGTCGGTACAGGCCTTGGTTTTGTCGCCAACCCGTGAGCTCTGCCTGCAGATTGCCGACGACTTGAAAGACTACTCCAAGTACATCGACCATCTCCATGTGCTTGCCGTCTATGGCGGTTCGTCCATCGAGACCCAGATCCGCGCCCTGAAGAAGGGCGTGCACATCATCGTTGCCACCCCCGGCCGCTTGGTTGACCTCATGGAACGTGGGGTGGCACAACTCGACAAGGTGCAGAACGTGGTGCTCGACGAAGCCGACGAGATGCTCGACATGGGTTTCTCGGAGAGCATAGACGCTATTTTGGCAGGTGTTCCAGCCGAGCGCAACACGCTGCTCTTCTCAGCCACGATGAGCAAGGAGATTGAGCGCATCGCCAAGAACTACCTTCGCGAATACAAAGAAATCGTTGTCGGTTCGCGCAATGAGGGAGCTGAGAATGTCAATCATATCTACTACCTGGTGTCGGCCAAAGACCGCTACCGTGCGCTCAAGCGCGTAGCCGACTATCATCCCAGCATCTATGCCATCATCTTCTGCCGCACCAAAATCGAGACCCAGGAAGTGGCCGACAAGTTGATTCAAGACGGATACAACGCCGAGGCGTTGCATGGTGACTTGTCCCAGATGCAGCGCGACCTGACCATGCAGAAGTTCCGCCAGCGCCGGGTGCAGTTTCTTGTCGCCACCGACGTTGCGGCCCGTGGCCTGGATGTCGATGACCTGACCCACGTCATCAACTACGGTCTGCCCGACGACATCGAGAGTTATACCCATAGAAGCGGTCGAACCGGTAGAGCCGGAAAACAAGGCACCAGCATCAGCATCATCCACAGCAGGGAGAAAAATAAGGTCAAGGCCATCGAAAAGCAGATCGGCAAGCAGTTTGTGGCATCCACCCTCCCGACAGGCGAGCAGATTTGCGAGAAGCAGTTGTACAAGTTGATCGACGACATTGAGAAAGTCGAGGTCAACGAAGCCGAGATTGCCCCCTATCTGCCCACCATCTTCCGCAAGTTCGACCTGATGGAAAAGGAAGACCTCATCAAGAAAATGGTGTCGATGGAGTTCAATACCTTCCTCGACTACTACCGCAACGAACCCGAGATAGAAGTGCCTACAGAGCGTGGCAAGCGCAAGGAAGGCGACCGCAGCCGTGATGGCGAGGGTAGTGGACGCCGCAAGGAAGGTCGTGGCCACGTGGCAGAAGAAGGTTTCTCACGCTTGTTCATCAACCTCGGTAAGGTGGATGGCATGGGTCCCCGCCAGCTCATGGGGCTGGTCAACCGCTGCCTGCGTGGCAAGCACGTGGAAATGGGCCGCATCGACCTGATGCGCACATTCTCCTTCTTTGAGGTACCCATCGACCAGGCCCCGCTGGTGCTGTCCGCGCTCCAAGGCGCTGAATACGATGGCAGGAAAGTGAATGTGGAACTCTCCGACTCGGAGCCAGGAGGTGGCCCAGGATCATCCTCTCAGCCTTCGGGCAAGTCCGACAACCATTCCGGGCGTCAAGACCGCGGTGGCAGAGGCTACGGTCGTGGCAGAGGCGGACGCGACGAAGGACGTGGCGGTCGCAGGCAGGAGGAGCGTGGCGGAAGACGCCGGCGCGAGGAAGAGAAAGTGAAAGCCTCCCGCAAGCGCGGCGGCCTGCCAGAATGGGTGAAGTTTTTTGAACAACCTGTGGAGACAAAAAAGAAAAAAGGGAAAAAATAACAATAACTAAAGATCAATTATGAGAGTTTTTCAGCATGTCGATGACATAGGCGACCTCAGCCAGGCTCTGAAGGAAGCCTTCGAGATCAAATCCGATAGGTTCAAGTATCAGCATCTTGGTAAGAACAAGACCTGTATGCTGATTTTCTTCAACAATAGCCTTCGTACGCGACTGAGCACCCAGAAGGCCGCCATGAACCTCGGTATGAACGTGATCGTGCTCGATGTGAACCAAGGAGCATGGAAACTGGAAACCGAGCGCGGTGTGATTATGGATGGCGACAAGAGCGAGCATCTGCTCGAGGCCATTCCCGTCATGGGTTGCTACTGCGACATCATCGGAGTGAGGAGTTTCGCCCGTTTTGAAAGCCGTCAAGACGACTACGAAGAGAAGATCCTCAATCAGTTCATCAACTATTCCGGCCGTCCCGTTTTCTTCATGGAAAGTGCCACCGTGCACCCGCTTCAGAGTTTCGCCGACCTCATCACCATCGAAGAGTATAAGCGCAATCAGCGTCCTAAGGTAGTGCTGAGTTGGGCTCCCCATCCCAAGGCTTTGCCACAGGCAGTGCCCAACTCTTTCGCTCAGTGGATGAATGCTGCCGACGTCGATTTCGTCGTGACCCATCCTGAGGGCTATGAGCTCGATCCCAAGTTTGTGGGCAATGCCCATGTGGAGTACGACCAGATGAAAGCCTTCGAGGGCGCCGACTTCATTTATGCCAAGAACTGGAGTTGTCCGGGAGTGACTCGTCCCGACGACTACGGAAAGGTCATCAGCAAGGACATGTCGTGGACGGTGGACGCTCAGCACATGGCCGTGACCAACAACGCCTTCTTCATGCATTGCCTGCCCGTTCGCCGCAACATGATTGTCACTGATGATGTGATAGAGGCTCCAACGAGCCTCGTCATTCCCGAAGCCGCCAACCGCGAGATCTCCGCCACGGTGGTGCTCAAACGGATGCTTGAGAGTTTGTAGAAGTCCCCAATGAGAGTCTATGAATGGGAAATTCATGTATAAATATTGACTTTTTGTTGCAAAAACTTCAATTTTTATACCAAATTTCTTTATAAACTTGCATAAATGAGGGAAAATATGTAATTTTGCGGTCGATTTTGCGACAAAAGGACAATTCCTTGCATACAATTACGAATTATAGCATCATCGTTTTTTCTGATATCAGAATTCATTGAATGACCGAATGAAATCGCAATCGAATATATAGTGATTGCCAATAGAAAAAAGACAAGAATCAATTATGGGAGAAAAATTGGAAGTAAAGGAACTGGAACAGGTGGCGGTTCGCTTCTCTGGTGATTCCGGTGACGGAATGCAGTTGGCTGGCAACATCTTCTCAACGATTTCAGCCACTGTTGGAAACAGTATCAGCACATTCCCTGACTATCCTGCCGACATCCGCGCCCCGCAAGGCTCGCTGACAGGAGTGTCTGGATTTCAAGTTCACATCGGAGCCAACGAGGTGTTCACTCCGGGCGACAAGTGCGATGTTCTGGTAGCCATGAACGCAGCCGCGCTCAAGACCCAGTATAAATACGCCAAGCCAGACGCGGCGATCATCATCGACACAGACGCCTTCCAGAAGAAAGACTTGGAGAAGGCCGCATTCAAGACCGACGACCCCATCGCCGAGATGGGCATCGACGCCGATCGTGTGATTGCTTGTCCTATCACCCAGATGGTGAAAGACTGTCTTGCTGACTCCGGCATGGACCTCAAGTCCATTTTGAAGTGCCGCAATATGTTCGCTCTCGGACTGGTCTGCTGGTTGTTCAGCCGTGACCTCGACGTGGCTTTCAACTTCCTTCGTGAGAAGTTTGCCAAGAAGCCAGGTGTTGCCGAAGCCAACATCAAGGTGATCCAGGCCGGCTACGACTATGGTCACAACACCCACAGCAACGTCAACAATGTGTATAGGATAGAGACCAAGACCAAGGTGCCAGGCCGCTACATGGACATCACCGGCAACAAGGCCACAGCCTACGGACTGATTGCCGCAGCAGAGAAGGCAGGTCTCAGGCTCTACCTTGGTTCTTACCCCATCACTCCGGCAACCGACATCTTGCATGAACTCTCTAAGCACAAGTCGCTGGGTGTGACCACCGTCCAGTGTGAGGACGAGATTGCAGGCTGCTCATCCGCAGTAGGTGCCTCCTTCGCTGGCGCACTCGCCGCCACTTCCACCTCCGGTCCTGGCATTTGCCTCAAGTCCGAGGCCATGAACCTTGCCGTCATTCTCGAGTTGCCTTTGGTGGTGCTCGACGTTCAGCGTGGTGGACCAGCCACAGGACTGCCCACCAAGTCGGAGCAAACCGACCTTCTTCAGGTGCTTTTCGGCCGCAACGGTGAGTCGCCCATGCCTGTATTGGCAGCCATTTCACCCACCGACTGCTTCGACACCGCATACATGGCTTCAAAGATAGCCTTGGAACACATGACTCCAGTCGTGGTGCTCACCGACGCTTTTGTTGCCAACGGTTCCGCAGCGTTCCGTCTGCCAGAACTCAAGGATTATCCCGATATCAAGCCGCCCTACGTCACCCCCGACATGCAGGGCAGTTGGGCTCCCTACCAGCGCAATCCCGAAACAGGCGTACGCTATTGGGCTGTGCCAGGCACAGAAGGATTCCAGCACATCCTTGGTGGATTGGAGAAAGACAACAAGACAGGAGCCATATCCACCGACCCTGAGAACCACGACCTCATGACCCACCTCAGACAGGAGAAGATCAACAAGATTCAGGTGCCAGATGTAGAAGTTCTGGGCGACAAGGACGATGCCGAGCTCCTGATTGTAGGTTTCGGAGGTACATACGGTCATCTGCATGCCGCCATGGACGAGATGCGCGCTGCTGGCAAGAAGGTGGCCTTGGCTCATTTCAAATACATCAATCCCCTTCCTGCCAACACTTCAGAGGTGTTGAAGAAATACCCCAAGGTGGTGGTGGCAGAGCAAAACCTCGGTCAGTTTGCAGCCTACCTGCGCATGAAGGTCGATGGCTTTGTTCCCTATCAATTCAACCAGGTCAAGGGCCAGCCCTTTGTGGTCGAAGAATTAGTCAATGCATTCAACGGTTTAGTTAAGAGTTAAGAGTTATGAGTACATATACAGCCAATGATTATAAGAAGGGGCAGCCTCGTTGGTGCCCTGGATGTGGTGACCATTCTTTTTTGGCCTCTCTGCATAAGGCGATGGCAGAGATAGGAGTTCCCCCCTACCAGACTGCTGTGATATCAGGTATAGGCTGCTCGAGCCGCCTTCCCCATTATATGAACACCTACGGCATGAACACCATCCACGGCCGCGCAGCTGCTATAGCCACAGGCTGCAAGGTGGTGCGCCCCGACCTCACCGTTTGGCAGGTGAGTGGCGACGGTGACGGTTTGGCCATTGGAGGCAACCACTTCATCCATGCTAACCGACGCAACGTCAACATCAAGATGATCCTGCTCAACAACCGCATCTACGGACTGACCAAAGGACAGTACTCTCCGACCAGCCCCCGTGGCTTCGTCAGCAAGTCGAGTCCCTACGGTACGGTGGAAGACCCCTTCCGTCCGGCAGAGCTCTGCTTCGGCGCCCGCGGACACTTCTTCGCCCGTGCTGTGGCCACCGATGTGCAAGGTACGGTGGAGATCCTGAAAGCCGCCTACAACCATAAAGGCACCGCCGTTTGCGAGATTATGCAGAACTGTGTCATCTTCAACAACGGAGCCCATGAGTCCATCTACAACAACGAGGGACGCAAGAAGAATGCCATCTACCTTCGCCATGGCGAGCCCATGGTCTTCGGTGAGAACAATGAGTATGGACTGATGCAGGAGGGATTCGGCATCAAGGTGGTGAAGATTGGTGAGAACGGTGTGACACTCGATGATATCCTCGTGCACGACGCACACTGTGAGGACAACACCTTGCACCTGAAACTCGCCATGATGGAAGGTCCCGATTTCCCCGTGGCTCTCGGTGTCATCAGGGATGTGGACGCACCTACCTACGACGATGCCGTCAATGCCCAGATCGACGAGATCAAGGCCAAGAAACCTTACCACAACTTCGCCGAACTTCTCGAGACCAATGACATTTGGGAGGTGAAATAATTCATTTTTCAGACAACTCAAGAGACCCGGGGATTTCTTTTCTCTCTTCGGGTCTCTTTTTTCTGAAAAAATGTATATATTTGCAACCACAAAGTAGGGACGCGACACGTCGCGTCCGAAACCATCAGGGACACGCATACCGTGACCGCAATCAGTAGGGGCGCGGCGTGTCGCGTCCGAAACAAACGGACAACATGACAACAACAGGAAAGAAGAAAAAAAGCAATATTATCTTGCGAACACTGCGACTGATGAAGTACAGGCTTCAACACGACTTGAAGCACAGTCTCTACGTCATCATTTTCGGCACAGATACTTTTCTGGGCAAGACTTTCGACATCTTCCTGATGGTTGCCATCCTGCTGAGCATCTCCATCACTATTTTCGACTCGATGTTCAACTCCATTCCGTGGCTGCAGACCACCCTCTATGTGCTGGAAGGTTTCTTCACCTTCTTCTTCACCCTGGAGTACATCGCCCGTGTCTATTGCTCTCCCGAACCTAAGAAATACATCTTCAGTTTCTTCGGCATCATCGACTTGCTTGCCACCTTGCCCCCATACCTGAGTTTCTTCGTCGTCAACGCCCGCTATATGATGACCATCCGTATGTTCCGTCTGATCAGGGTGTTCCGTGTGTTCAAACTCTTCAACTTCATGAGCGAGGGGAACATGCTGCTGCGGTCGTTGCAGATGAGTATGAAGAAGATACTCGTGTTCTTCCTCTTCGTGGTGATACTTATCGTCACACTGGGAACCGTGATGTATATGTTTGAGAGCAACGTGCCCGACTCCAAGTTCTCCAGCATTCCCCAAAGCATCTACTGGGCAGCGATGACCATGACGACAGTGGGCTATGGTGACATCACGCCCGTGACCGACGCTGGCCGATTCTTCGCCACCGTGGTCATGGTGCTCGGCTACACCATCATCGCTGTGCCTACGGGTATCGTCTCTGCCGAGATGATCAAGGAGAACAGGAAAGCATCGGGCAAGGAAATCATCTGTCCGCAGTGCAAGCAAAAAGGACACGACGGTGATGCCAACTACTGCAAATACTGCGGACATGAACTCTACAACTAATTACACCATCGCCCTGAAAGAGCGACATCATCAATCATGACAATCATCTACCCATCCCCCATATTCGGGCCCGTCCACAGTCGCAGGCTCGGTGTATCATTAGGTATCAACCTTCTGCCAGAAGATGGCAAATGCTGCACCTTCGACTGCATCTACTGCGAGTGCGGTTTCAACAAGCAACATCCAGCCCATGCCAAGATGCCCAAAGCCGATGAGGTTGTGGCCGCCTTGGAAGCCAAACTCAAGGACATGAAAGCCAACGGCCCCACCCCCGACGTGCTCACTTTCGCTGGCAATGGCGAACCCACATCCCATCCCCATTTCCCCGAAATCATTGATGCGACCATACGCCTTCGCGACGAGTATTTTCCACAGGCCAAGGTGAGTGTGTTGAGCAACAGCACCTTCATCATGCGTCCCGCTGTCTTTGAAGCGCTGAAAAAGGTTGACAACAATATCCTCAAACTCGACACCGTCGATACCGACTACATCAACTTGGTGGACCGCCCTGTAGGACACTTCAATCTTGAAGAGATTGTGGAGAAGTTGAAAGCCTTCGAAGGGCAGTGTATCATTCAGACCATGTTCATGAAAGGCGAGTTCAAGGGGCAAGATGTCGATAACACCGGCGACCGATACGTGCTTCCATGGATGGATACAGTGGAACGCATCGCTCCTTCCAGCGTGATGATCTATACCATCGACCGGGAAACGCCCGCACACCACCTCAAAAAAGCCTCTCACGAAGAACTCGACCGCATTGCCCAGTTGCTGCAAATGCGGGGCATACAGACGTCCGTTTCGTATTAACCATCAAACCATATCACACGCACCTCCAATGAAATCCAGAACCGTCACTTTAGTCCTGACAACAATATTCTTTCTCTTTGTTCATGCTGCTGTGTGGGCACAAACGCCTAATGAACAGCAGGCGCGCCGATTCTTCGACCAGACCTACAACATGGTCTTTGGCAAACAAGGTTCATCGTTGCATTATGATGTCAACCTTGTCGGCATCTTCAAGACCAGCGGCGACATTTGGTACAAGGACAACAAAAGCAAGTTTGTAGATGAGCGTTTCGATGTTTGGAACGACGGCAAGACTTATTATAAGGTGGAGCGCAAGAAAAAGACCGTGACCCTCTACGACGCCACTTCAGAAAAGAAAGACAAGTATGCCAATGACTTCACCTTCGAGCCAGATAACTACACCTACAACATCGCTGACGACCCCAAAGGCTATCTCATTACCTTGAAGTTGAAGAAGGGCAAAAAGGGTATGAAACTGGTCAAGATCCTGCTCGACAAGAAGACGCGCGCCCCTATCAACCTGCGCATCAAAGTCGCCTTCTTCTGGGCCCACGTCAACATCACCAAGTTCAAGAGCGGAAACATCAGCGACCAAATCTTCGTCTTTCCCCGCCAGACCTACGCCAACTACGACTGCATCGACAAGAGGGGGGAGTAGGGGATGTCGGGATGAGGTCTGATGAATTCATTGACTAATGACTCTGGTTCAAGGTATTCCTACTGAAATCAGTCGATTTTTCATTGACATTATTCTTTGTTTTGAAAAAAATGACTAATTTGCAGGCAAAATCAAGAACAATGGAAATAAGGCGAAAATATCCCGTAGGAATACAGACATTCTCCGAAATCATCAAGTGCGGGTATGTCTATGTTGACAAGACCGATTTGGTGTGGCAACTGGCGCATTATGCCAAGTTTGTTTTCATGAGCCGTCCGCGCCGTTTCGGCAAGTCGCTGCTGTCCTCGACACTGGCTTCGTATTTCAGAGGAGAGCGTGAGTGGTTTGAGGGCTTGAAAATCATGTCGATGGAGACGGAGTGGACCAAGTACCCCGTGCTGCACTTTGACCTCAGCGGGGCAAAGCATCTGCCGACCGATATGGTGAAGAAGGAACTTGAACGACTGATCAGACCCTATGAAAAAATCTATGGCAGAGACCCACAAGAGGCATCACCTGGAATGCGTTTTGCTGGTCTTATCCAGCGGGCATACGAGCAGACGGGCAAGCAGGTGGCAGTCATCATCGACGAGTACGACGCCCCGTTACTCGACGTGCTCCACGACGACGATCGCCTACACGACATGCGCGAAGTGATGCAGGAGTTCTACCAGCGGCTGAAGATGTTGGATCCCTGCATCAGGTTCTGCTTCATCACCGGCATCACGAAATTCTCGCAGCTGAGCATCTTCTCCACCATCAACAACCTCGCCAACGTGACGATGGATCCCGTTTTCTCCGCGATATGCGGCATCACCGAGGAGGAACTGACCACTACGCTCAAGGAGGACATCGAGCTACTGGCTGAAGCCAACGAGATGACCTACGAGCAGATGCACGAAAAACTCAAACTGAAGTACGACGGTTATCGCTTCACCGAGAAGCCAGATGAAGTGTATAATCCGTTCAGCCTTGTCAAAGCCTTTCTGTTTCAGAAAGTCACCAACTACTGGTTCGACAGTGGCACCCCCACTTTCCTCATCCGCCAGATGCAGCATTTCCACACCGACATCATGTCGCTCGATCGTCTGGAAGTGCCTTCTGCCGCCTTCGACCAGCCGACGGAGAACATGGAGGACGCTCTGCCACTGCTCTACCAAAGCGGCTACCTGACCATCAAG
The DNA here is from genome assembly GCA_946628545.1 of uncultured Bacteroides sp. Lineage (GTDB taxonomy): Bacteria > Bacteroidota > Bacteroidia > Bacteroidales > Bacteroidaceae > RUG11857. Next base: position 10,937 of record CAMOWU010000086.1, read on the forward strand.
GGCTATGACCGCGAGACGGAGACCTACACCCTTTCCATCCCCAACCAGGAGGTGCGGATAGGCTATGTTCAGGGCTTGTTGCCCGCCTATACAGGTTTGCGCAGCACCGATGTTCAGATGGGTTTTGCTACGAAGTTCTGGCGTGCACTCAAGAAAGGCGACATCAATCAGGCCATGCTCGAGATGCAGGCCTATCTGGCTGGTGTGCCCTACGTTGAGGGTTTCAAGCAGAAACTGCAGGACGTGGCCAACGCCGAGGGTTTTTATGAATATACCATGTACTTGATATTCTCGATGCTCAACGTCTATGCCCGCACACAGGTCAAGTGCGCCGGTGGTCGTACGGATATGGTGGTGTGGATGCCCGACGCCATCTATGTCTTCGAACTCAAGGTGGGTGGCACCGCCCAGGCCGCGCTCCAGCAGATCGACAGCAAGAGTTACGCCCTCCCTTATCAGGCAGACGGTCGGAAGGTGGTGAAGGTCGGTGTCCGCATGAACGCCGAGACCCGCACTGTGGAGGACTGGGTCATCCAGGAATAATGGTGGATTGTCACTCCAGTTTGTTTTTTGTCGAATATTTTTATATAACAAACATGTTATTTCGTTGTTTATGATAGGAGGTTCGGCATTCTTGCCAATCGTTTTTGTGCGGCAGGAATGCCGCACCTCCTACTTGGCACTGACTGGTTATGATGTGACATCTAAACGATAAAAAATCACCCTTTACAAGAAAAAAAAGTGTTGAAATTTTGTTGAATGCGAAAAATGTTTTATGTTTGCACTCGGTTGTGGGGGAGAAATCCCGCAATCAGATGCATTAGCTTATTATTTCGCGCTTAACGAAGAGCCTGAGAAACTTTTTTCGGAATAACACGATCTAATAATTGAGGAAGAGCCTATAGAAGGTTCCTCCAAACTCAATGTATAAGGCAATGTGCTCACGCCCATGGCGTGGTACGTTCTTATATGGGACTGGGGTTCCATTTCTCAGGCTCGCCCCAAAGTTAAGCGCATAAGGATGGCCCACGCCATTTTTGTGCCTTGACGTTTGCATCATTACCCAGTGTGTGAACCCCAACTAATAAGCAAACATTCTAAACTCAAACGATTATGAAACATTTTAAACTATGGCTCGCCACGATTGTGGCGGCATTCTGCTATGCCACGGGTGGCGTAGCTTATAGGTGATGTAACATGGCTCTTCCACTTTTTCTATGCATTTGTAGGAATTGTAAAGATGAAATAAATTAGTCATTAGTCATTATCATCTAACTAATCGATTTTTATGAACAGTCGAACAACATATTTATTTTAGTTTCTTTTCGACACTTATTAACATGGATTGGAGCTTTCGCTCTTGTCTCTCTTATCGAAAAACCGACAAAATTCATAGCCGAGAGAAAGCAGTTTGAAATATTATCATTCAGTGTATGTGAATTACTCATACTTGTTTGGTTGCATGATTACTTAGCGGTACTTATATATGAGAATAAGCAAAGAATGATTACACCTTTTCGTTTTAAATATGAGAATAATAATTAAACTATTAATGATGCTAGTTGGTTTTTATTTACATATATTACCAACAAGCGCACTTAGTATTAGTGTTGGTCAAACTTATACCTGTAGTCTTGGCTCTGTATCAAACTTAAAAGAAGCTGTATGGACAACAAGTGACTATAAATGTCTTAATTTCGTGGGTACAGTTTCTAAATATTCTACCGAAGTAACAGTGGAGGCATTGGCAAAACCTTCTTACTCAACACCTGTAACAATTCATTGTCAATACTATTATTATGATTTGGATCCAACAACAGGAAGGTATACTTATTTAAAATCAGATTATAAAGATTTTCAATTCTTTATAGGAGATGGTGGTGATGAGCAGGGAAATGATATCAGTGTGACTGAAATCACATTAAATGCATATTCAATAAAAATGAATGTTCAAGATACAAGACAGCTAACTGCTAACATTTTGCCAGATAATGCTACCAACAGGCATGTTTCATGGAAATCCAATAATACCACTGTTGCTACTGTTACCAATTACGGATTGGTAACAGCTATGTCTATTGGCAGTGCAACCATAACTTGCAAATCTAATGATGGTAGCGGCACATATGCTAAATGTAAGGTTGAGGTTACAGGAGAGGCTAATAACTGTGTTGTTATGAAGATGATAAATGGTGAACGAATAGAATATCTATTGGATTTATCTCCAGTTATTACTCAAGTTGATGGCTCAACCATAAGAATTACAACAGATTCTATTCAAATGGATATTCAGATAGAGAAAATTGCTGAAATCTATCTATCACATACAACCAATGATATATATTCATTGAAGACTGATGACGAAATAATCTCCTCGAGAGATGGTCTTATAGAGTTTTATGGCTTCGGAAAGTTGGAAAATGTGATGATTTTCACAATCAATGGTCAAAAGATTATGGAGCAAAAGACAGACTCATCAGGTCAACTCTCTATATCTCTTCAGGGCCTACCTAAAGGCATTTATGTGATAAAGACTAAGAATCAATCTGTTAAAAAAATCAAGAAATGAAGCGAATTACTTCTATCATTATGATGATTGCGATTGTGATTTCGACAAAAGCTCAAAAAATTATATTTCAGAAGAATAACGGAACCATTGACACTTATTCTTTTTATCAAAGTTCAGACAAGGTTACGTTCGATCGTTCTATGTACTATGTGTATATCAACAATGATCTTCATAGCTATTCAACCTCTGAGGTTACATATATTTATTTCATGTGCCAAGATAATACAACTGGTACATTGAATGGTCATGATTGGGTGGATTTAGGGCTTCCCAGCGGAACAAAGTGGGCCACATGTAATGTGGGGGCGACTTCTGAAACAGAATACGGTGAATATTATGCTTGGGGTGAAACTACGACTAGAGATAAGTTTGGAGTAGATTATTATGACTATTATGGTAGCTATACAATTTCGTCTAACATTGCATTATCAGACTGTGACGTTGCGACAAAGAGATGGGGGAGGCCATGGAGAATGCCAAGCTATAAAGAAGTTTGTGAACTAGTTAATAACTGTGAGTTCAAATGGACTACTGTAAAAAACATAAATGGCGCAACATTTATTGGTCCAAATGGTAATTCCATTTTCATACCTGCAAGTGGTGGTCATGGACCTGGGTTCAGAAATGGTTGGCGTTCACCGTCAGATCAGAACGAATGGGGTTATTATTGGACATCTACATTATATCTGCGAGAAAATGGTAATAACGCGAACTCTTTTGAATTTTCATCCAACGGAGTTTCTCTAACGAGAACTTTTTTAGGTGAAGAAGAATCACAATGCATACAGTGTTTTAATGGATTGACAGTTCGCCCAGTAACAAAATAGAGAATAAACTGAGCCGAGAAAAATCAGATAATGTTAAACATTAGCCGTAAAACATCTACTAAGTTCAAGATAAATGAAAGGAGGTAACTAGGATAATAGTTATGTCACTCCCCAAAGAAAAAGTGTTCTCAAATTTGTGAATTTTGAAAAGTTATTATATCTTTGCAAAGCA
>CAMOWU010000087.1 GCA_946628545.1 uncultured Bacteroides sp.
AAAAAGTGTTCTCAAATTTGTGAATTTTGAAAAGTTATTATATCTTTGCAAAGCAGAATTATAATAATGATAGTCACATTTGAACAAACGTATCTCCAAGAACTCTATGATCAAGGAGTAGCCAATGACAAGCAGCATCGATTCCAGCCTCAAATAGTCAAGAAATATATTCACATTATTGACTTGATGATGGAATTAGATAATGTGTTGTTTCTTGCTCAATATGGAGGTCTGCATTATGAACATCTTCATGGTGATAAAGAAGGCTTGTCGTCAGTGAGAGTCAACAATCAGTACAGAATAGAATTCCGGGAGATTACTCAAGATGAGAAAATGATTGCAGAGATAGTGAGTATCACAGAATTGTCAAATCATTATAAATAGTCATTATGATACATGTAGAAGGAAAAGACGATACAATGGTGGCCAACAATCTTACACCATTCTACCTGACTCACCCTGGGGAGGTTATTAAGGACGAGCTGGAGTTTCGAGGCATCAGCCAGCGTCGTCTGGCCAAAGAGATAGGAGTTCCTGCAAGCCAACTGAACGAATTGCTTAATGCTAAGCGCCCTTTAAATGCCGAAATGGCTTTACTTATAGAGCAGGCCTTGGGAATAGATGCAGCACCTTTGCTTTCACTGCAAATGAAATACAATTTGCTTTCAGCCAGACGTAACAAGTCTTTTATCGAAAGACTGAAGGCCGTTCCCAGAATAGCCGCTATTCTCTGATAAGCATTTGTTGGGATTAGGACTTCGTCGAAGTTACTCACGTTCGGAAAAATCCAAATAAATTTGTTTTTTCACTTACTTAATCGTAACTTTGCATCGGAAATAGATTCTATGCTTCCTTAGTTCAATGGATAGAACAAATCTCTCCTAAAGATTAGATCCGAGTTCGATTCTCGGAGGAAGTACTATAAGTGGTTGATAAACAGTCGTTTATCAATCACTTTTTAAATGTTTTTTTACTGCTTGTTGGTAAGTTCTATTTGATGTAGCCGTGTTTTTTGAGTTCGGATGCGGTGAGTTCGAGTTCGTCGTACCATGCTTGTCCGAATGCGCGGATGAGCGGTTCCTTCAGAAAACGGTAGAGTGGGAGATTGAGTTTTTTACCTAAAGCGAGAGCGGGTTGGCAAATGCTCCATTGGTGGTAGTTGAGTGCGGTGTAATCCCCCATCTTCTTGAGTCGGATAGGGTAGAGGTGGCATGAGATGGGTTTGTTGTGGGGGCAGCGTCCCTCGCGATGTGCCTTGTCGATGGCACAGAAGCAACAGCCATCTTTATAGCATGTGAAGACACAGTCTTTACCATCGACTATGCCCGTCACCAGTTCGCCCCAGTCGTCGGCATAGACCACCCCGTCGCGTTTGATGACGCGCTGCGCTTTGCGACTCAGTTCGTCCCAAACGATTTCAGAAGCCTCTTCCAGACCTTCCACCTCTTCGAGGTTGACAGGCGCTCCAGCATCCCCCTCAATGCAACATGCACCCTTGCAGGCAGCAAGGTCGCAGCAGAATTGCACTTGGAAGATGTCGAGCGATACAAGTGTGTTTTGAATTTCTACCATTTATTTCATTGAACGTTGACCATTGACCATTGACCATTGACCATTGAACGTTGAACATTGACCATTGAACGTTGACGGGGGATGACCCCACCCCTGCCCCTCCCCTCGAATGGGAGGGGAGTTTTTTGTTGTGGAAGACCCCACCCCTGCCCCATTCCCGAGCAAGCTCGCCTACCCGTAGCCTTTCCCCTCGAAGGGGAGGGGAGTTTTTTGTTGTGGATGACCCCACCCCGGCCTTTGGCCACCCCTCCCCTCAAAGGGGAGGGGAGTGGGTTACTTGATTTTTTCGATGAGTTGATCGGTGGTGAGCATGGCTTGTTCGCCTGTAGCCATGTCCTTGAGCGTGATCTTGCCCTCGTTCATTTCGTTCTCACCTACGATAGCCACGTAAGCCACCTGTTTGTCGTTGGCGTAGTTCATCTGCTTCTTCATCTTCACAGCCGCAGGGAAGACCTCAGCGCTGATATCCGCCGCTCTAACCTTTGCTACGATAGGCAGGCAATAAGCCAGTTCAGCCTCTCCGAAGTTGGTGAACATCACCTTGGTTGTGGTGACAGCTTCCTTGGGGTAGAGGTCGAGTTGGTTGAGCACGTCGAAGATGCGGTCTGCACCAAAGGATATGCCCACACCTGAGATGCCAGGCATGCCGAAGATGCCGGTGAGGTTGTCGTATCGTCCGCCTCCCGTGATGCTGCCTATCTCCACATCGAGAGCCTTAACTTCGAAGATGGCTCCTGTGTAGTAGTTGAGTCCACGTGCCAATGTGAGGTCGAGCTCCACTTCGTTGTTCAGTCCCAACTTCTCGATGGTGCCGAGGATGTACTCACATTCCTCCACACCCTTCACACCGATTTCGGAATCCTTAAGGATCTGTTTGATGGTCTGCAGTTTGTCGCTGTTGCTGCCCTTGAGCATGATGATGGGTTGCAGTTTCTCGATGGCCTCAGCAGGGATTCCGTCCTCAGCCAGTTCTGCATTGACGTTGTCGAGTCCTATCTTGTCGAGTTTGTCGATAGCCACGGTGATATCGACAATCTTGTCTGCCTGTCCGATGACCTCAGCGATGCCACTGAGTATTTTGCGGTTGTTGATCTTGATGCACACTCTGATGCCGAATCTTGAGAAGACGGTGTCGATGATCTGCATCAGTTCCACCTCGTTGAGCAATGATTCACTGCCCACCACGTCGGCATCGCACTGGTAGAACTCACGGTAGCGTCCTTTCTGGGGCCTGTCGGCACGCCATACGGGCTGTATCTGATAGCGCTTGAAGGGTAGGGTGATTTCTTCACGGTGTTGCACCACATAACGTGCGAAAGGAACAGTCAGGTCGTAGCGCAGTCCTTTCTCGCAGAACTTGCTTGCCAGTCGGTTGGCGTTTCGGCTGAGCAGTTCCTCGTCGGTCAGACCTTTGAAGTAGTCGCCGGAGTTTTGGATTTTGAAGAGCAGTTTGTCACCCTCTTCGCCATATTTGCCCATGAGTGTGGAGAGATTCTCCATGGCAGGCGTTTCTATCTGCTGGAATCCATAGAGCGAATAGACTTCACGTATGGTGTTGAATATATAATTGCGCTTCGCCATTTCGATGGGCGAGAAATCGCGTGTGCCTTTTGGAATGGATGGCTTCATTTTTTAATTAAGAGTTAAGAATTAAGAATTAAGAAAGATAGATGCTATAGATGCTATAGATATTATAGACGCTATAGATATTATAGATGCTATAGATATTATAGATGCTGTAGATATCATAGATGCTGTAGATCGATTAAAACATTTGCTTGAGGCGCTGGATGGCGGCGACGAGGGAGTCGATTTCCTCGCGTGTGTTGTAGAAGGCGAGCGAGGCTCTGACGGTGCCCTCTATGCCCAGACGGTGCATGAGCGGTTCGGCGCAGTGGTGGCCCGTGCGCACGGCTATGCCAAGTCGGTCGAGTAGTGTGCCGAGGTCGAGATGATGGATGTCGCCTACAAGGAAGGAGATGACTGCATCCTTGTTGTCGGCAGTGCCGAAGAATCGCATACCTTCTATCTGTTGCATCTGCCTCATGGCGTAGTCGGTGAGTTGCCGCTCGTAGGCGTGGATGTTGTCCATGCCGAGTGTGTTGAGGTAGTCGATGGCTACAGCCAGAGCGTGAGAACCCACATAGTCGGGTGTTCCAGCCTCGAACTTATAGGGCAGTTCGTTGTAGGTGGTGTGTTGGAAACTCACGTGCTGTATCATTTCCCCTCCTCCTTGGTAGGGTGGCAGTTGGTCGAGCCACTTTTCCTTGCCGTAGAGCACTCCGATGCCAGTGGGTCCGTAGGTTTTATGTCCGCTGAAGGCGAAGAAGTCGCAATCGAGTTCTTGCACGTCGATGGGCATGTGCGGAGCCGACTGCGCTCCGTCGATGAGTACGGGCACTCCGTGATCGTGAGCGATACTGATGATTTCCTTGACGGGATTGACCGTACCGAGCACATTGGAGACATGCGCGACACTGACCAGTCGGGTGTGTGGGGAGAAGAGTTTCTCGTAATCCTCCATCAGCAGTTCCCCCTTGTCGTTGATGGGAATGACCTTCAGTTGGATGCCCATCCTGCCAGCCGCCATCTGCCAAGGCACGATGTTGGAGTGATGCTCCATGGCCGAGATGATGACCTCGTCGCCTTCCTTCATGCAGGCTTGGCTGAAACAGGTTGCCACAAGGTTGATGCTCTCTGTTGTGCCCCGAGTGAAGACGATTTCGCTGGTGGAACGTGCATGGATGAAGGCTCTCACTGTCTCGCGCGCCTGTTCGTGCAGTTCGGTGGCTTTCTGCGAGAGGAAATGCACACCACGGTGCACGTTGGCATTGACGTTGTAGTACTCATTGGCGATGGCATCTACCACGGAGCGCGGTTTTTGTGTGGTGGCCGCGTTGTCGAGATAGACCAGTGGTTTGCCATAGACCGAGAGGCTGAGTATCGGGAAGTCTTTTCGTATGTTGTCAGCGTTTAGCATTTGTAGTTTGTTTTTATTATGTACGAGAGGACCCCACCCCTGCCCCTCCCCTTGAAGGGGAGGGGAGTTTTTTGTTGCGGGTGCCCCTATTACCCTCGAAGGGGAGGGGAGTTCGGAACTTCATACTATTTGCAGAGTGAGCATCCCGTACATTTGTCGAGTTGTCCTCTGAACCGTTTGTTGACGAGGTAGTTGAGCCGTTCGCGCAAGGGCTCGAGTCGTATTTTCTCGCTGACTTGGCTGATGAAGGCGTGCTTGAGTAGCATGCGTGCTTCTTCAGTGGGTATGCCCCTTTGCTGCATGTAGAAGAGTGCGTTCTCGTCGAGCACACCTACGGTTGAACCGTGTGAGCACTTCACGTCGTCGGCGTAGATCTCCAACATGGGCTGTGAGTACATTCTCGCTTGCTTGGTGGCGCAGAGGTTGGCGTTGTTTTCCTCCGACACTGTTTTCTGTGCCCCTGGTTGTACCAGTATTCTGCCCGCAAAAGCCCCTACAGCACTGTCGTCCAAGACATACCTGTAGAGTTCGTTGCTCTTGCAGTTAGGCACTTGGTGTTCGATGAGTGTGTTGTTATCGACCTTCTGGTTCTTGTCAGCGATGACACATCCGTTGAGTGTCACTTCGCTGTGCTCTCCTTGGAGTGTGACTCTGGTGGTGTTGCGCGTAGTGCCGTTGTAGAGTGTGATGTTGTTGATGCTCACGTTGCAGTCCGCCCCCACGTTGACATAGGTGTTGGAGAATCGGGTGCATTGTGTATGGTTTTCTTCCATCTCGTACATGTCGAGGTGGCTGTTGTTGCCGCAGTAGATTTCCGTGACCTGAGTAGCGAGGAAGCTGACATTGTCCATGGCGTGGTCGCAGAAGAGCAGTGTGGCTTGCGCCCCCTCTTCCAGCACAATCATCACCCTTCGGTTGACCATGAGGTCGGTTTTGGCATGCAGCAGGTTGATGACTTGCAGTGTCTTGTTCAGTCGTTGGTGGCGTGGCACATAGACCATGAAAGCGTCCTGAGCCAGTGCGGTGTTGAGCGCCGTGATGCCATCCGATGCCGTATCGGCGTGTTTGGTGTAGTGCTGAGTGAATGCCTCTTTCGCCCTCTCCGGTGCTTGTTTGATTGACCCCAAGTAGATGCCGCTGCCATCGTTGAATGTTGGGTTGTCCTTGAAGCAGAGGTCGTTGACCACGAAGTAGAGCAGTGTGCTCAAGTTGGGTACATTGCATCTGAACACCTCGAAAGGGTCGGTGGGTATGTCTATTCGCTTGAAGTTGAGTCCGTAGTCGGGAGCGAAGGCCTTCTGGACGTCGGTGTATTTGTATTCCTCCTTCTTCAGTGTAGGAAACCCAGCGGACATGAAGTGCTTAAAAGCCAGTTCGCGCGGAGCGTTGAGTGCTTCAGCGCTGTTGGCCTTGATCACTTCCCTGCATTCCTCGTAGAGGTCGATATATTGCTTTTCGCTTTGGGTCATGTCTTTATTCCTTTTCAGTCTCGTCCTTGATCCAGTCGAACCCTCTGTCTTCTATTTCCTTGGCCAGGCTGGCGTCTCCCGTCTTGACGATACGTCCGTTGAGGAGGACATGCACCTTATCAGGACGGATATAGTCGAGCAGTCGTTGGTAGTGTGTGATGATGATGGCGCTTGTCTTGTCGTCCTTGAGTCGGTTGAATCCTTCCGCCACGATTCGCAGCGCGTCAACATCGAGTCCGGAGTCCGTTTCATCGAGTATGCAGAACGTAGGTTCGAGCATAGCCATCTGGAAAATTTCGTTGCGTTTCTTCTCTCCACCGCTGAATCCCTCATTGACCGATCTGTTGACCAGTTTGGAGTCCAGTTCGACGAGTTTGCGCTTCTCCCTCATCTGCTTGAGGAAGTCGGTCGATTTGAGCGGTTCCAGTCCTAAGTATTTCCTGCGTTCGTTGACGGCAGTGCGCAGGAAGTTTGTCATGCTCACTCCAGGAATCTCAATGGGTTGCTGGAATGAGAGGAAGATGCCCGCATGTGCCCTTTCCTCTGGTTTCATGGCGAGCAGGTCTTGTCCGTTGAAAGTGATTGATCCTTCGGTCACTTCGTAGGCTGGGTGTCCGACTATGATGTTGCTCAGTGTGCTTTTTCCGGCTCCATTGGTTCCCATGAGTGCGTGTATCTCCCCGTCGTTGATGGTGAGGTCCACTCCCTTGAGTATTTCCTTGCCATTGACACTGGCATGTAAGTTCTTGATTTCTAACATGGATATGTCTTGATATGTCTTCTATATTAAAAACCTGTAATTTATTGATTGGCTGTAGCGGACGCGACACGTCGCGTCCCTACATGTGAACTGATATGTGTTATCGAAATGATCCTTGAAAAAGTGGTGTTTTTTATCCCACGCTGCCTTCGAGGTTGACTGCGAGCAGTTTCTGTGCTTCGACAGCGAACTCCATGGGCAGTTTGTTGATGACGTCCTTGGCATAGCCGTTGACGATGAGTCCTACAGCCTCTTCAGTGGAGATGCCTCGTTGGTTGCAGTAGAAGAGTTGGTCTTCAGAGATTTTGGATGTTGTTGCCTCGTGCTCCACCACAGCATTGTTGTTCTTCACGTCCATGTAGGGGAAAGTGTGCGCTCCGCATTCACTGCCCAGCAGCAGCGAGTCGCATGAACTGTAGTTTCGCGCTCCGTCGGCGTTGGGGCTGACGCGCACCAGTCCTCTGTAGGAGTTCTGGCTTTTACCCGCCGATATTCCCTTGCTGATGATGGTGCTTTTCGTGTTTTTGCCCAGGTGTATCATCTTGGTTCCCGTGTCGGCCTGCTGGTAGTGGTTGGTGAGTGCCACGGAGTAGAACTCTGCCTGTGAGCCATCTCCAGAGAGAACACAACTGGGATATTTCCACGTGATGGCCGATCCCGTTTCCACCTGTGTCCACGATAGTTTGCTGTTGACGCCCCTGAGGTGTCCTCGTTTGGTGACCAGGTTGAGCACGCCTCCCTGTCCGTTCTCATCGCCAGGGAACCAGTTCTGCACCGTGCTGTACTTCACCTCGGCATTGTCCATCACGACAATCTCGACGATGGCAGCATGCAGTTGGTTTTCGTCGCGCATAGGAGCCGTGCATCCCTCGAGATACGACACGTATGCCCCTTCGTCGCAGACAATGAGTGTGCGTTCGAACTGCCCTGTCATCCTTGCGTTGATGCGGAAGTAGGTTGATAGTTCCATGGGGCATCGTGTGTTTTTGGGGATATAGACGAACGAGCCGTCGCTGAATACCGCCGAGTTGAGCGCTGCGAAGAAGTTGTCTTTGGGTGGCACCACCGAACCCAGGTATTTCTTCACCAGTTCGGGGTGGTTCTTTACAGCCTCTCCGAAAGAGCAGAAGATGATTCCCTTTTCGGCCAGTACCTCCTGCTGTGTGGTCTTCACCGACACAGAGTCCATCACGGCATCTACGGCAGTGCCGCTCAGCGCCAGTCTTTCCTCAAGTGGTATGCCCAGTTTGTCGAAAGTCTTGATGAGTTCAGGGTCTATCTCCTTGTTCTCATTGTCTTTCTTCTTGGCTGTAGGGTCGGCATAGTATGAGATGGCCTGATAGTCTATTTCCGGCATCTTCAGGTGTCCCCAAGAGGGCTGTTTCATGTCGAGCCATTGTTTGTAGGCATCGAGTCGGAATTGCAGTAGCCATTCAGGTTCTCCTTTTTTCTCCGAAATGGTGCGGATGGTTTGTTCGTTGAGTCCTTTCTCTATGATTTCCGTGTGGATGTCGGTGGTGAATCCGTATTTGTACTTTTCCCCCGCGACCTCCTTCACGTATTGGTTTGTTTCCATCTCTTCAGGTCTTTTCATCAGTCGTTGTCTTCTCCCAGTAAGTGGTTGAACTTGTCTGCCAGTCCGTGGTGGATGCATGTAGTGTCGCCGTTAGCGACAGCCTGTGCCATTTCGAGCGAGTCGCTGACGATGATGGCGTCGGGTATGAATCGCTGTGTTCCCTGCTTGATTTGGTAGAAGAGCTGAGGTCTCTCTTTGAGTTTCTCGGCATGGAACCCCGCGCTGGAGTTGATGAAGTCCATGACGTTGAAAGCGAATCCCATGAGCACAGTGTAGATGACGAGTGCCAATGCGGCTCCCGCTATTCTGTTGACGAATCCCAGGTGCATCTTCTTGAACAGTTTGGTCAGCAGGCTGGCCAGCAGTCCGAGCAGTACAGGCACGAGTACAGAAATGAGTATGAATGCGATCCATCCTCCTACCTGCTCGGTGCTACCTGTGATTTCCGCCACTTTTTCTCCGAACTCGCTATAGAAAATTGTTGCCAGTATGATACCGGCAACAATTCCTATGAGGTTGGCAACTTGTTTGAAGAATCCCTGATAGAATCCCAGTATGACGGCTAAGCCCCATACCACGTATATCACGTTCAACATGTTGTGTTGTTTTGTGGTTTACAGTTTCTGTTTGATTTCGATTTCGGTGAACGCCTCCAGGACATCCCCTTCTCGTATGTCGTTATAGTTGACGATGGAGATACCGCAGTCGAAGTTGGTTGACACCTCCTTGACGTCGTCCTTGAAGCGCTTGAGTGCATTGATTTCACCCGTGTGCACTACGATACCGTCGCGTATGACACGTATCTTGTCGGAGCGGTGTATCTTGCCGTTGAGCACAAAGGCACCAGCCACTGTACCCACCTTGGATATCTTGTAAACCTGTCGTACTTCGGCCGTACCCGTGTTCTCTTCCTTGATGATGGGTGCGAGCATACCTTCCATGGCAGCTTTGACCTGTTCGATGGCATCGTAGATGATGGAGTAGAGTCGGATATCGACACCTTCCTGTTCAGCCAGGTGACGTGCAGAAGCAGAAGGACGCACTTGGAATCCGATGATGATGGCGTTGGATGCTTCCGCCAGTGACACATCGCTTTCGCTGATTTGTCCTACGGCCTTGTGTATGACGTTGACTTGGATATGTTCGGTAGAGAGTTTGATGAGCGAGTCGCTGAGAGCCTCGATAGAGCCGTCCACATCTCCCTTGACGATGATGTTGAGTTCCTGGAAGCTTCCCAGTGCGATACGTCGTCCCACCTCGTCGAGTGTGAGCATCACCTGTGTGCGTATTCCCTGTTCTCTTTGCAGTTGCTCTCGCTTGCTGGTGATTTCCCTGGCTTCCTGCTCAGTTGGCATGACATGGAAAGTGTCGCCGGCAGTAGGTGCTCCATTGAGTCCGAGGATGAGCGCTGGTTCTGCTGGTCCAGCCTTCTGTATGCGCTGTCCGCGCTCGTTGAACATGGCCTTGATCTTACCGTAGTGTGTGCCAGCCAGTACCACGTCGCCCTGTTTGAGCGTTCCGTTCTGTACGAGAATGGTGGCTACATATCCACGTCCCTTGTCGAGCGATGACTCGATGACCGATCCCGTAGCCTTGCGGTTGGGGTTGGCTTTGAGTTCGAGCATTTCCGCCTCGAGCAGTACCTTCTCCATCAGTTCATCTACTCCGACACCTTTCTTCGCAGAGATTTCCTGGCTTTGGTATTTTCCTCCCCAGTCCTCCACGAGGTAGTTCATGTTGGCGAGCTGTTCCTTGATTTTCTCTGGGTTGGCTCCGGGTTTGTCTATCTTGTTGATAGCGAAGACCATAGGAACGTTTGCTGCCACAGCGTGGTTGATGGCCTCCTTGGTTTGTGGCATGACATCGTCGTCGGCAGCGATGATGATGATGGCGATATCGGTGACCTGTGCACCACGTGCACGCATGGCAGTGAACGCCTCGTGTCCAGGTGTGTCGAGGAATGTGATTTTCTTGCCATTCTTCATTTTCACGCTGTATGCACCGATGTGCTGTGTGATACCTCCCGCTTCACCAGCGATGACGTTGGTGTTGCGTATATAGTCGAGCAAGGATGTCTTACCGTGGTCAACGTGTCCCATGACCGTGATGATAGGTGGACGAGGCATGAGGTCTTCCTCCTTGTCTTCCTCCTCTTCTACGGCGTTGGTCACTTCTGAGCTGACGTAGTTGGTGGTGAATCCGAACTCTTCAGCCACGAGGTTGATGGTTTCTGCGTCGAGTCGTTGGTTGATGCTTACCATGATACCGATAGACATACACGTGCTGATGACATCCGTGACGGGTACGTTCATCATGGTAGCCAATTCGTTGGCGGTCACGAACTCGGTGAGTTTGAGTACCTTGCTCTCTGCATTCTCCTCATCCTCCAGTTCCTGCATCTTGCGGTGCTCAGCATCGCGCTTTTCGCGTCGGTATCTGACGGCGTTTTTCTGTTGCTTCTGCGTGAGTCGTGCGAGAGTGTCTTTCACCTGCTTTGCTACCTCTTCATCGGTGACATCCTGCTTGGTGAAATCCTTCTTCTTGTTCTTCTTGTCCTTTCCCTGTTTGGGCGATGGCGTGTTGTTGTTGGGTCGGTTTCCTCCCTGCTTTTGCTGGTTTTGCTGTCCTCCCTTTCCGCCTTGCTTGTTGCCTTGCTCCTTAGCGGTGGCGTTGATGTCAACACGTTCTTTTCCGCTTCCTCCGATGCGTTGGCGTTTTCTTTTCTTTCCGGCCTCATCGCTGTCTTGAGCAGTGCCTTTTGCGCCTTGTTTTGCTTGGTGCTGAAGCTTTCCTTTCTCCTCTCGTTCTTTTTTCTTCTCCGCCTTGGTCTTGCGTTCAGGACGGGTTCTGTCGTTGATGGAGTTGAGGTCGATGAATCCAACTTGTTTGAAAGCGATAGGTGGAGTGGTGGATGAAGAAGTGCGGAAGACTCCGTCGTTTTTCTTTTCTTCGGTTTTTTCTTCGGGAGTGCTTTCTTTTTCTTCTTGTTTTTCTTCCTGTTGCTTTTTCTCCTCCGTCTGTTCCTTGACTTCAGGCACCTTTACCTCTTCTTCCTTCTTCTCCACCATTTCCTTCTTGTCCTCAACCACAGTTTTCACTTCAGTTGTTTCTTTTGTTTCGTTCTGAGGTTCAGTTGCTACGGTTGTGTTTGTGGTTTCCGTTTCGGTGGTTGTTTTTTGTGTGGAGCTGTCGGTCGGGGCGATTTTGTCTTTCTTGTTTTCGTTTTCGGTTTGTACCTCTGTTTCGGTCTTCACCTCCACTTTGGGTTTGTTGAAGTCATTGATGTTGCCGAGCGGAGTGTATTTTTGCCTGCCAGTGTCAGTTCTGAAGATGCCTTGTTTCTGCTCTTCTTCTCTTTGTTTGGCTTTTCTGTCGGCTTTCTCTTTTCTTTCTTTGTCTTTTCGTCTTTGAATGCTCTCTTGCGTTGTGTCGTTGAGGCTTTTGTCCTTGCCAAACTCTTCGGCGAGCAGTTTGTACTGTTCGTCGCTGATTTTGGCGTTGGGCGAAGCGTCTTCGAGTGGTTTTCCTTTTTTAGCGAGGAATTTTCCGATACGGTCGAGCGCTACGTTCAGTTCTGATATTACTTTGTTCAGTCTTACTGGCATATCAATTGTTTTTCAGTCCTTGTTATCTAATTATCATTCTCGGGGTTAGGGTATGTTGTCATCCCTCAATTATTCAGGGTCGTTTACGTTCTGCTCTTCAGTATTGTCTTGTTCTTCATCATCCTCATCGTCTGCATTTTGCTCTTCGGCGTTGCTGGCATTGTTGTCGTCTTCAAATTCTGCGCTGAGAATTCTGAGTACGTCATCGACAGTGTCTTCTTCGAGGTCTGCTTTTTCGATGAGCATTTCTCTTGGTGCCTCAAGCACTCCCTTGGCAGTGGTGTAGCCAAGCGCTTTGATAGCGTCGATGATCCATCCGTCGATTTCGTCGCGGAAGCTGTCGAGATAAACGTCCTCCTCGTTGTTTTCCTCTCCTTGCACTTCACGGAATACGTCGATGGTGTAGCCAGTGAGCATGCTGGCGAGTTTGATGTTGTGTCCGTTTTTACCGATAGCGAGTGACACCTGGTCTGGGTCGAGGTACACTTCTGCCTTCATGTTGACCTCGTCGAGTTGAATGGACGAAAGTTTAGCAGGGCTGAGTGCTCGTGTGATGAACAGTTTTGTGTTGGTGGTGTAGTTGATGACGTCGATGTTCTCGTTTCTCAGTTCTCTGACGATGCCATGTATTCTGCTTCCCCTTACACCCACGCAAGCTCCTACGGGGTCGATGCGTTCGTTGTAGCTTTCGACAGCGATTTTTGCCCTTTCACCTGGTATTCGGGCTATTTTGCAGACGGTGATGAGTCCGTCGCCGATTTCTGGCACCTCTTGTTCGAGTAGTCTGAGCAGGAATTCCGGTGCTGTTCTGCTGAGAATGATTTTGGGGTTGTTGTTGAGGTTTTCGACCTTGAGCACGATCGCCCTTGTTGGCTCTCCTTTTCTGAAGAAGTCGTTTGGTATTTGCTCAGATTTGGGCAGGTGTAGTTCATTACCCTCGTCATCAACGAGCAGGACCTCTCTCTTCCAGATTTGATAGACTTCAGCGCTGACGATTGTTCCGATTTTGTCGGCGTATTTGCTGTAGAGGTTGTTGTGTTCGAGTTCGAGCAGTTTAGACGACATGGCTTGTCTGAGGTTGAGGATAGCTCTTCTTCCGAAGTCGGAGAAATTGATTTTCTCGCTGACGTCCTCTCCCACTTCATAGTCTTCATCTATTTTACGTGCTTCGCTGAGGCGGATTTCAGCGTTTTCGTTGATGATGCGGTCGTCTTCCACCACGATGCGGTTGCGGTAGATTTCGAAGTCTCCCTTGTCGGGGTTGACAATGACCTTGAAGTTCTCGTCCGATCCATAGATTTTCTGAATGACGCTTCGGAAAGAGTCTTCAAGTACGCTTACGAGTGTGGTTCTGTCAATCTTTTTATTTTCGATGAAGTAGCTGAACACGCTCAACAAGCTTTCTTCGTTTTCGTTCTTTTTTGGCATTTTTATCTTGTTTTTTTATTATATTATCTATATTCAAGTATGCAATTTATTGTTTGACTGGGGCGGACGCGACACATCGCGTCCCTACGTGTGAACTGAATAGTTGTGGGATTATTTGAAGTCGATGTTTGCTTTCACCCATTTGACGTCGTTGTAGTTGAATGGATATTCCACGTCGGTGAGTTTTGGTCTTTTGCTTCCTTCGGTTTTCACTTTTTCCTGGCAAGTGATAGTAAATCCCTGTTCGTCGGCTTTGGTCAGTGTTCCCTTCATCTTCTTTCCATCGTTGGTGAGTAGTTCCACAGCGTTTCCCACGTTGTTGATGTATTGCTGTGTGATTTTGAAAGGTTGTCCAATTCCTGCCGACCCTACTTCGAGTTCATAGTCCTCGATGTCTCGGTTGAGTCTTGCCTCGATGAATCTGCTGAGGTCGCAGCAATCGTCAATCCATACGCCTTCCTTGTGGTCGATTTCCACGACGATTTCGTTTTGCGTGCTTACGCTGATATCTACAAGGAAGTAGTCCTTGTCGGCAATCCATTCTTCGACGATGTCCTTTACGATGTTTTTGTCTATCATAAATGAGATGTTCAATGATGATAAATAATGACTACGAAAAGGAGGAGACTTTCAAGCCCCCTCCATCCACGCTGCAAAATTACTATATTTTCCTCTAAATCACAAATAATTTCCTTAAATTATTGTATTAGAGTACTTCTATTTGTGATTAGGGGGTTCTATGAATTGTTTTTTCTGGAAATAAATCGATGAACTGAGAAATTTCAGAAATTCCCTTCAGATGATGTCATAGATGTTTGGTTCTTATCGTCAGGCCAGTTGGCTGTTGGCCTATAAGATGATAGAGCAAGACTAAGCTGATGTTTCGTTTTGAAGTTTTTCGGAGGCGTTTTCATGACCATTTCGGGCGAAATCGTTGAGATTTGATATAGATTTCGCCCGTTGTAGACTTATTTCGGGCGGAATCGATGTGTTTTATTATAGATTTCGCCCGAAATATTTCTTTTTTTCAGATGATTCGTGTATTTTTGCGCCATTG
>CAMOWU010000088.1 GCA_946628545.1 uncultured Bacteroides sp.
AGCCATGTGCCCGGGCTTTCGGAGCCCGGTGTATTCATCAACGAGGTAGTCCCCTCCCATCCAGGCCATGCGTAAGCATTTTGGCGAAGCCAATGTTTTAAGATGTCACGCCATTGGGGTTTTAATTAACATGGCGGCACTCATCTCCTATCAACAACTCATCAAAACGCCCCAAAGCAAAACGAAATTCCTCCATCCTCATTTTTCATAATTCTTTTGTTTGGTTGAACACGAAAAAAATTGTTACTTTGCAAACAAAGAACTAACTAACAAAAAAACTACTTTTCATGATTAAACGTTTACTTCCATTATTTTCTTTTCTGACATTGTTCAGTATTCATGCTTCTGCGGAGACGGATGTCTCAGCACTCTTCCTCAACAACTGGGGATTCGACAGCGATTTCAACTATAAAAAAGGTGAAAGCGGAAACGTGGCGCAAGAGATTCTTGACATTCCTGGCTGGGAGATGGACATCTCCGTTAACTACACCATCACAGGAGTCTATGAATTTGGCACCTCCAAGACCTTCAACACGTCTGGTGTGGTACCTAAGGAAGGCTATGATGGCAGTGCAGGATGCCTGGCTTTGAGCACTGGATGGGACCAGAGTCTGATCTACTATCAAACGGTGACTCTTCCTGCTGGCACCTACCGAATCAAGTCTGCATGGTACAACGGCAGCAATGCCACCGCTGGTTACAGTTTGGTGGGCTGGATTCCCGTCTTTGGCGAGGATGTGATGTCCACCGTCAACAATTTCCCCGTCGGCCAGTGGACGACAGACGAACAGACGTTCACAGTGACTGGAGAAGCCGATGGTCTCATTCAAGTCGGATTCAAGGCTGGCAGCAACAGCAGCTCAAGCAACTCCGCCAAGGTGGTGCTCGACTATGTGAAGTTGTTTATTGAAGACGACGCCGCTGCAGCGGAAATGGCGAAAACTAGATTGGCTGAAGTGCTCAAAGAAGCCAACAACCTCTATGGTGAGGGCACAGGACAAACCGCTGACGCACTGAAAAGCGCCATCGACGCTACCCAAAGCACCTACGACAATACAGACTCCTCATACGACAACCTGCTTTCAGCCATGAGGGCGCTGCAATCGGCCATACAGACCTACAAAGAGGCCAATGTGTCAATTGACAACCCCTTGGACTGGACAAACCTCATCACCAACCCGAGCTTTGAGGACCGTTCGGAAGGATGGACCAACGAGAACATGGCTTCTCAGGTGAACAACAGTTTCAGCAAGAAGGATGGCATCTATTATATGGAAAGGTGGAAATCATCCGCTGGTGTAGGCAACGCCCTGATTTGCCAGGACCTGGTTGACTTGCCCTTCGGGGTGTATATCCTCAAGGCGTGTGCACAACACACCCTACAGACTGCACCTGGACAAGCTCAGACTGGAGCAGTGATTTTCGCCGGAGATGCTGAGACACCTGTGACCTCTGCCAATGACTACGCGCTGCAGTTCACGAATATCGAAGGCACAACCACCATCGGTTTCAGAGCTGAGAACGCTACTGGCAACTGGTTGTGCACCGACAACTTCCGCCTCTACTACTGTGGTGGAAATATGGACGACTACAAAGCAGAACTGCAACGCCGCATTGAACTGGCTGAGAACTTACAAGCGAGCGCAAGGAACACAGCTGTGGCTTCGGCCCTTCAATCTGCCATCGACAACGCTAAGGCAGAGTTGAATAGCGAAAACACTGACGGTTATCCTGCTGTGGCAAAGGCGATCTCATCCGCCAGGGCAGCCGCAAAACTGAGCAATGCTGCCTATGCCGCTCTCGACGCTGCCATAGCCACATCTGAGTCGCTGTATGATTCAGCAAAGAATGGTGCCGAGGATTTCAAAACTGTCATCGACGGTGCCAAAGCCATTGCAGAAAGCGGCGAAAGCAGCAATGAAGCGCTTGCTGAGGCGGTAGCCGCATTGGCATCTGCCGAACTGGCTTTCAATGTAGCCAACTCCACTGGTACCGCTCCGAATGTGAAGACCCTTTCCGTGCTACAGGGTGCCACGCGTCTGTTTGCACGCCTGAGTTGCACAAGCAGCAACCTGAAAGAGTTGGGATTCTGCTGGAGCACTGAGCCAGAACCTACCATCTACGACCACCGCACCACCACTTTCTACAACAACAACGGCAATATCTATTATGCCGACAAGGATGTAGAGGACGCCACCATCTATTACGTCCGCGCCTATGCCATCAGCGACAACTTCGCCGTGGGATATGGTGATGTGGTGAAAGTGGCTACACTGCCTAAAGGAACCATCAAGTGGAGCTACGACAATGGAGCTAATGCTGAAGCCAACGCACGAATCAACGCGGCAGTGAAGAACGCTGTGGATATCTGGAACAGCGTGACCAGCATCGACGGATTCAGCACCAGTGTGCATTACGGTTCTGGAACACCCACTGCCGACTGCAGTTATGGAGGGTACATGCGCATCGGACCTAATGCCTCTTACCAGGCCACAGGCACGGTGATGCACGAAATGGCTCACGGCATTGGCGTGGGCACCCACAGCAACTGGAGCAACAACAGTATCTACCGACAGAACACAAGCCGTGGCATTTGGTATGGAGCGCGTGTGGACCGTGTGCTGCAGTTCTTGGAGAACAGCAGCACCGCACACCTGACTGGCGACCAGACCCACATGTGGCCTTACGGCATCAACGGTGCGCATGAGGACAACGGCACGATGATCCTTTACTACGCCAACGGACTGATTGTGGAGGCTCTTGGCGAAGACAACCTGCCACCTACCAACGGTGCCTTCGCAACTCCTGCATACACCTTCATTCAGGACGACGACACGAAATACTACATCAAGAATGAGGGTGACAACCGTGGACTGAAAACCAGTTATCTGCGCATGAGCGGAGCCAACCGCCTGCGCTGGATGGCCGCCACAAGCGAGGAAGCCACAAGCAACGACTCATGTGCGTGGTATATCCACTACAACCCCAAAACTTGTTATTACACATTCACTAATGTGGCTACTGGTCGATCCATCAGCTACTCCAACACGCTTTCGACCACCGACAATGAAAATGCCACTGCAGCAAGGTTCCAGTTGTTGCCAGCGCGCAACGTGACCAAGAGCGGCACTTATACCTTCTCGGCACTTTCATACTGGATCGTGGCTCCGACAAGCAAAAACGCACTTGTGGGCAATGCCGCTGGTTCGGTGGGCGTCACTTCGTTCAACCATGCCAACAGTTCTAACACCCAGCGTTGGCTCATCATGACTGCCGACGAGGTGAAGGCATTTGGTGAGGCCATTGGCGACGAGGCTGTATCAGTGAAAGCACCACTGGCTAACGAAGAAAGTGGGCTAACCGTGCTTGGTGGCAAAGGACAAATCACGGTCAACGTCACTGGCAAAGGCCAAAAGCTGAATGTGCTGACCATCGACGGGCGCATCGTGGAGACCATCTATGTGCAGTCGAACTGCAGCACCGACATTGCCCTGCCTTGCGGTGTGTATATCGTCGGCAAGCAGAAAGTAGTCGTCAGATAACCATCATCTAAGGATTTATGACATTGTGGTTCCAGGGTGAGGAGTTTCTTCTCACCCTGGAACTATTCTTTTCCCCAATCGGTCACCGTATTGCTAACACTGTCGCACATAAATTCAAAAATGAAGTGCAAAAAAAGTGAGAAACAAAGAATTGTAAGCAAAAAAAGACTGATATTTGGAATAAAAGTTGTAACTTTGGCGATTATAAATAAAAAAAACACTGATACAGCGTAAAACAAGAAATGGAAGAAGTCGAATTAGACAACATATTGTATTACATAGACGAAGACAACCGTAGTGCTACCGTTTATCGCATCTCAAACCACGATTACGAAGGCAAGTTGGAGATACCCCAGTGTATCTGGGACGATGGACACATGTATGAAGTGCGAGAAATAGCTGATTTCGCTTTCGACGGTTGCGAGGGCCTGGAATCAATCGACATCCCCGACGGTGTGTTCCGCATCGGCGACTCTTCTTTCTGCGGATGTTCCCAACTGAAAGAAATCGACATCCCTCCCAGTGTACGAGAGATAGGCAAACGCGCCTTTGAGGACTGCGGAAGCCTGAGATCCATCAATGTGGACCGCAACAACAAGATGTTCTGCGACATCGACGGTGTGCTGTTCAACAAGACTCAGGATGTGCTCATCGACTTTCCTTACGCAAGGGGCGGAGACTACGACGTGCCAGACGGAGTGGTGAAGATTGGCGACAATGCCTTTGCCGGTTGTGAGGATCTGGTGGAAGTTTATCTTCCCGAGAGTGTGTTGGAAATCGGCGATCATGCCTTCAGCCACAATGTACGCCTACGACGCGTGAAGATGCCCGACACACTTCTCTACATTCAAGACAACGCTTTCGACGATTGTCAGGAGTTGCGTTCTGTGGAGACCTACCGCTCCAATCAGCATAGCGACGACGACACATTGTCAAAGGAAATTGGGGCATCAGCATTCAGGTTCTGCACTTCGCTTGAAGACATTGATATACCCAATAGCATAGAGTATATCGGAGACTTCGCTTTTTTTGGTTGCACGGACCTGAAAGAGATCGCTCTTCCAAGCACGGTGACCGAAATTGGTGAATGCGCATTCAACAACTGCAGCCGGTTGAAGACTGCGGTCATTCCACAGGCTGTGGAAATTGACCTGCTGACATTCAGCGGATGCACCAAACTCAAAAACATCAAGAGAAACTAACCTAATCACTATTGAGACAATGGAATCCAACAATAAAGAACAGATATTAGTCAGGATCACAGGGCAGGACCGTCCTGGGCTGACTGCTTCCATCATGGGCATACTTGCCAAGTATGATGTGGAGATTCTCGACATCGGACAGGCTGACATACACAACACCCTATCCCTGGGTATCCTCATCAGAGTGGAAGAAGTGCATTCTGGACAAGTGATGAAGGAATTGCTCTTCAAGACCACCGAACTGGGCGTGAACATTGGTTTCTCCCCCGTGAGCGACGACGAGTATGAGGCATGGGTGGAACGACAGGGCAAGAACCGATACATCCTGACTATCCTCGGTCGGAAGCTCTCTGCACGAAAGATCGAGGCTGCCACAAAAGTAATCACAAGCCAGGGACTCAACATCGACTCCATCCTCCGACTGACCGGACGCACCTCCATCCGCAATCCGCAAAAACACGTGCGCGCATGCATCCAGTTCTCTCTCCGTGGCACCCCCAAAGACCGCAAGGAACTGCAGGCCAGTCTGATGAAACTATCCTCGGAAATGGAGATGGACTTCTCATTCCAGCTCGACAACATGTACCGCAGGATGCGGCGCCTGATTTGTTTCGATATGGATTCCACCTTGATTCAGACTGAAGTAATCGACGAGCTGGCGATGCGTGCTGGCGTGGGCGATCAGGTGAAAGCCATCACCGAACGAGCCATGCGAGGAGAGATTGACTTCAAGGAAAGTTTCACAGAGAGAGTAGCCCTGCTGAAAGGACTGGATGTGGGCGTGATGAAGGAAATCGCAGAGAACTTGCCCATCACCGAGGGCGTCGATCGATTGATGTATGTACTCAAGCGCTACGGCTACAAGATAGCCATTCTCTCCGGTGGATTCACCTACTTCGGAGAATACCTACAGCAACGCTATGGCATCGACTATGTATATGCCAACGAGTTGGAAATCGATGAGGACGGCAAACTCACCGGCAACTATGTGGGTGAAATTGTGGATGGCAGACGCAAGGCAGAGTTGCTCAAATTGATCGCCCAAGTGGAAAAGGTCGATATCGCACAGACCATTGCCGTGGGCGATGGTGCCAACGACCTGCCCATGCTCTCCGAGGCGGGTCTGGGCATCGCCTTCCATGCCAAACCAAGGGTAGTAGCCAACGCCCAGCAGTCGATCAACACCATCGGCATTGATGGCGTGCTTTATTTCCTGGGATTCAAGGATTCCTACCTCGACGAGAAAGGACGCAACTGATGATCCTACGGACGATAATCCTTACGTTCCAATTTACATAGCGAGGCAGTAATGCCTCATACTGAACAACATAAAACACTTTTCAAAAGAATGCCCATCAAAGTACAAGACAAACTGCCGGCGATAGAACAGTTGAAAAAGGAGAACATCTTCGTGATGGATGACAGCCGTGCCCTTAGTCAAGATATACGCCCACTACGCATAGCCATACTGAACCTGATGCCTATCAAGGTGACGACCGAGAACGACTTTGTGCGACTGCTGTCGAACACCCCTTTGCAGCTGGAGATAGAGTTCATGAAACTTCGAAGCCACATCTCCAAGAACACTTCAGCCGAGCACATGGAGATGTTCTACCACTACTTCGACCAGATGCGACACAACAAATACGACGGGCTGATCGTGACTGGTGCTCCACTGGAACAAATCGACTACGAGCAGGTCACCTACTGGAAGGAGTTGAGCGATGTGTTTGAATGGTCGCGCACCAACGTCACATCAACCATGTTCATCTGCTGGGCAGCACAAGCGGCGTTGTATCATTTCTACAAGATACCCAAGTACTCCACTCACGACAAAGTCTTTGGCATCTTCGAGCATCATGCACTTGAACCCCAACTGCCTATCTTCCGTGGATTCGACGATGTGTATTACGTGCCACACAGCCGTCATTCCGAGGTACGGCGAAGCGACATTGAGAAAGTGCCTGAACTGCGCATCATTTCAGAAAGCGAGGATGCAGGTGTACACATGGTGATAGAGCGCAACGGACGCGAGTTCTACGTCACCGGACACTCTGAGTATTCGCCCTACACTCTTGACGGGGAATACAAACGGGATTTGGCTAAACGACTCCCCATCAAAATGCCTAAAAACTACTATAAGGACAATGATCCACGGAAGGGTCCATTGGTGCGTTGGAGAGGACACGCCAACCTGCTGTTCAGCAACTGGCTCAACTACTACGTCTATCAAGAGACGCCATACGACATCAACACCATCGAATGATCAATACATACAGCAAGCCATTAGCACTATAGATGAGAAGAATAGAGTTGCTCTCACCTGCCAAAGATTTAGAGTGCGGCATCGAGGCCATCCGCCACGGTGCCGACGCAGTCTATATAGGTGCCTCGCGCTACGGTGCACGTGCGGCTGCAGGCAACAGCATTGAAGACATAGCGCGTCTGGTGGAATATGCGCATTTCTATAAGGCGCGAGTATATGCCACAGTCAACACCATCTTCCGCGACGACGAGCTCAGCGATGTGGAGCAACTGATTCAAGACTTGCACAAAGTACATGTGGATGCCTTGATCGTGCAGGACATGGGCATATTCGGACTCAACCTACCACCTATTCCTTTGCACGCCAGCACACAAATGGACAACCGAACCAGCGAGAAAGTAGGATTCCTCCAGCAACTGGGATTCGACCAAGTGGTGCTGGCCCGCGAATTGTCGCTGAAAGAAATCCAGCATATCCATGAACAACATCCCGACGTGGCACTTGAAGTGTTCGTTCATGGCGCGCTTTGCGTGAGTTACAGCGGGAAATGCTATATGAGCGAAAGCTGCTTCAACCGCAGTGCCAACCGCGGAGAGTGCAGTCAGGTCTGCAGAATGGAATTCGACCTTGAGGACAATCTCGGCACCAAGATTGTTCGTGGCAAGCACCTGTTGTCGCTGAAGGACTTATGCCAGTTGGACAGTCTCGAAGACTTGCTGGCGGCAGGTGTCAGTTCGCTGAAGATAGAAGGCAGGCTAAAAGAGGTCGATTACGTGAAAAACGTCACCGCAGCTTACAGCCAACGCCTGAACGAGCTGATTGCCAAGCACCCCGACGAATACACACGTTCATCATCCGGTCATGTCTCATACAACTTCGTCCCCGATGTCCGTAAGAGTTTCAACCGAGGCTTCACGCATTATTTCCTTTATGGCAGAAATGCCGACATCTTTTCTTTCGACACGCCCAAGGCCATGGGAGAACCTGTGGGGAAAGTAAAGGAAGTGTTCACCAATTATTTCACGCTTTCAGGTACGCAGGAACTGCACAATGGCGATGGATTATGCTTCATTGATGGCAATGGCCGCCTCCAGGGATTTCGACTCAACAAAACCGAGCATGGCCGCCATTATCCTTTAGAGATGCCACGAACTCTGGCACAAGGCACTGAAGTTTTCCGCAATTTCGACCAGCAATTCGACAAGGTGCTACATGCCACGTCGGCTTCACGCAACATTCATGTGACGATCAGTATCAGCGATACCGACGATGGATTCCAACTTTCAATGGCGGACGAAGATGGGCTGACAGCCAGCATATCTCCCAAGATAGAAAAAGAATTAGCCCATAGTCACCAATCCGACAATATCCGCAACCAGTTGTCGAAATTAGGGGGTACAGGATTTGAACTGAAGTCGTTTGAGAATCACCTCAGCAAGAATTGGTTCATTCCCAGTTCCCTACTGAGTGAATGGAAACGTACACTTGTTGCACAACTCACTTCAGCCCGCAGCCTTTACTACCCACAGCTCCACCGCGACCACAAGGCTACCTCCACCCTGAGCAGTTCAACGTTCAGCCTTGCATCGCACCTGGACTACAGCTACAACGTAATGAACAGTCGATCAGAGGATTTCTACCACCGCCAAGGTGCCACTCATGTGGATCAGGCCTTTGAACTCAATCATCAGCAGAAGGTGGCATTGATGACTTGCAAACACTGTATCAGGTATAGCCTGGGGTGGTGTCCGACCATTCATCACAAGTCTATTCCTTATACTCTTCCACTTCATCTGACGCTTGCCAATGGAATGTGTTTTCAATTGGAATTCAACTGCAACAGATGCCAGATGATTGTATATCCCGAAAAGAGACAAATACTTCCAATCAACAAAAAAATTCCAAAAAACCGCAGGTGAGATGCAAGAACATAAGATGCGCCAGAGAATCGTCCCATATTTGCTGTTGTTGCTGTTCTTCTTATCTGCTTTCTCATGCACGCAGTCGAGGAGACCGATGGCTGCAACTTCTCTCAACGACACCGACACCATCATCGCAAAGGTGATGAATGATTCGGGGGCAGCGGTGATATCCCGATTGAGCAATAAGCAAATCGACTCTTTGAACTTTCGCATCATCCACCACTATAGCGAGAATTTCAACTTCATCGTAAAGGCCGACTCGCTGATGTTGGTGCCTATGCTTGAGGATTTGGAAATCGACACTCAGTACATCTACCGCGACGAGTTGATTGTCGTTGCCAGCCATACACTCATTCATAATGACTCTATTGACAGCGTTTGGGTGAAAGTGGCGAGCGACCGCCTGGCCATAGGCTGGATCAGAGAGACAGACCTGCTGCGTGGTGTGGTGCCTGCCGACATCATCTCCGTGATGATCGACACCTTGAGCAACAGCCGCGTGATCTGGATGCTCGGCATCTTGGTGGCAGGGGTGGTGGCATACCTGATCCAAAGAGGACGACGACGAAAATTGCTCTTGCTTCAGCATGAACAGATGGACAGTTTTTATCCTTTCCTGTTTTTGATCCTTGTTTCCTTGATGGCTACAGTTTATGCCACGATTCAAAACTACATGCCCTGGTACTGGCAGGAGTTTTACTACCATCCTTCGCTCAACCCCTTGGTACTCCCCTTGCAGCTGTCGGTTCTTGTGACGATCGTCTGGGCCGTCTTGCTGGTCTTTTTAGCCAACATTGATGAAATCCACCATTGCTTCTCCTTTATCGACACGATTTACTGCACCTTGGAGTTGCTGGCTTTTGGCATTCTGGTGTATCTGGTGTTCAGTTGGAGCACACTGATCTTCATCGGCTACATTCTGCTGCCTCTTTTCATCGGAGGCGCAATCTATTACTATCTGAACTATGTGCGTTGCCGATACCAATGCGGACAATGCGGAAAAAGAATCCACAGCAAAGGAACATGCCCTTACTGTGGATCCAATAATCAATAATACGTTTTCGCTGTCTATCCTTTGATGACTCTTGTGGTCACTGCCCTGTTGTAGTCCATCGAAGCAGTGTTCTCCATGATATTCACCTTTGCGGAGATGTCATCCACGAAATGGACAATCTCAGCCTCTTGGGTAGCAGGTACCACAGGCGATCCATATTCGAGTTGACCGTGATGCGCAAGCACACAATGGACGATACGCTCGATTTCCTTGCCGTCCACTTTATATTCCTTGAGGATATTATTCAGTCGATAAGCAGAAATGTAGATATGGCCGAGCAGATACTTGTGTTCAGTGGTACTGATAGATCCATCGCCAGCAACAATGTATTCCGCGATCTTACCCCAGTCGTGGAACAAGACTGCAAGAATGCAGCGCTCAATCTTGACGGGATAAGGCAAAACAGGGTAGATGCCTGATAGCAAACGAAGCATCTCGTAGGTGTGGTTGGCGAGTCCTCCCTTGAAGTTATGGTGCACCGACTCTGCGGCAGGCATGGTCTTATACTTGTCGTAGAGTTCGTCCTTCTGATCCGAAATGATGGTTTTCAGCAAGTCGTCTGTGCAATATGCCAGGAGTTTGTCGAGACACTCGTCCCAAACTTCTTTTTTCACCACATGAGGCAGCAAATGATAGAGAGGGTCGTCTTCTGGTGCATCTCCCAAAAGGCGCATGTCTTGTTGGGCAGCGGATTTGTTGTTGCCATTCTCCCTGATATTCAGGAACGACACCTTCTGACCCACTTTAGGTCCTGACGTCTCTGGCACATCCCACACTGCAAGTTCAAACTTGTCGGTAGCAGAAGCGGCAATCTGCAGTTTGCAGAAAGGGGCACCTTTGCTTGTGACACCGTTGTTTCTCGTCAAGACAATATATTCCTTCATAATTATTTAATTATATACACAAATACATTTATACTTATTTCACATTCAGATGAACTTCCATGATCGCCCTATAAGTCGTGCCATCAAAGGTGTATTCAAATGCATGTCTGACTGTATAAGTACGTCCTGACACCAGGCGTCCAGGGTACTGACCGACATAACATCCATAGGCACTGGGATACCATTCTGCAAAGACGTAGGCCGAACCGCCATAGTCTGTGACATTGCCAGAGGAAGTGAACCAATGTCCATACTTACGGTCTGATGCTGTGGAGTTGATGTCTGAGCTGGTGGTTGTAAGTGGAGTGACAACGAATCGTCCATTGGTGTTGAATGCTCCGAATCTGGGGTTGGCTGTTGACTGCGCCTTCACCGTTTGGAGTTGTGCGGTAGTCAGTCCGAGCGCTTCACTAATGGCATCCATGTCGTATTGCACTCTCACAGAACTATAGCTGCTGGCATCGCGTGCAATGGAGGCATTGATGACAACCGTGGTGTCGTGACGCTGGTAATCCTCTGGGAAGTCAGCCTCAGTGAAGATGCGATTGGCACCATAGGCTCCACAACCGGAGAAGGTGACCTGATAGGGCCATTGCTCATCGTTGCTGGCATCGTCGTCCCATGGGTGATGCCAATGCTCTTTGGGTGCTCCTGTGACCACAAACCAAGCTTGCTTGGTGTCTTCGGGCAATTGCATCTCTGCCCTTCCCTGCTTGTCGCTATACATTTGGCCATACTGACGGGATCCATCGTTGAGCTGTGCTACAAATCCATATCGCCAGCCTGCCTTGCTGACATTGATGGAACGGAAGCCTTTAGCTCCAGCCACCCCTTTGAAATCACAAGCCACAGTAGAGCCTGGTTTGAAGCCCTTGAGTTCAATGATATTCATACCGTAGTTCTGGGGGCAGTTGCTTTCATCCACCTCGAAGGTATTGCCCTCGACTTGATGCAAAGATGTGGAGAAAGCGTTCTGATAGGACTTACCACGCTCTCTGATGCCGTCGATATCCCAAGTGATGGCACGGCAGGCATAGTCGAAAAACATCTTATTGAAATCGTCTTGGCTAAGATTGTTCATGCGCTTGTAAGTATCAATCACATCCTCGGGAAACTTAGATGCGCGCCAAAGATTTCCAATGAACTTCTCGCCATAAAGCTGGCACCAGTAGTCCTGGATGAAATAGTTGGCATAGCGCCAGTCCTCATGCATGAGGTTCTTGTAAGCGCTGTTGATGCTTTCGCCATAATAGCTGTTGGTGAACTGCTGTTCGGGATAGACCTTGAATCCCTGCCACTGGGCACAGCATTCCCACCAAGCGCATCCTCCAGCACCATTGGCACCGAAGCCCCATCGCCATCCGTGATTGGTTCCAAGGTCGCAACTGACAAGATACTGGAAGGAGTGGCCAATCTCATGGGCGATGGTGTGACCACCACTGGCATTGAGTGCCCAAGGAGTGCACCAGAGGGCACCGATGGTGTCGTCGTGGCCTGAACCCGTAGCCAGCCAGTCATTGGAATAGTTGACGTAAATTTCTATCTTGTATTTATCCGTACTTCTTGAATTGCCTCGTTCTATGAATCCAAGGCGGTCGGCATAGAAATCGAAGAGCATCTCAGCCCGTCTGAGCACCAAATCGACGTCGAGTTTGATCGAAGAGGTCTTTGGGTTCTTGCCGAAACCCTTTTCCCAAAAGACGATGAAATGCTCTGACTCCTTGCTACGCTGGAAGCACCAACGGCTGTTCTCGTTAGTGAAATCCATCGAGTTGAACTCGCGTGGTTTGTAGATGATAAGTCCAGGATTGGTGAACTGATAGACGCCATCCGACTTGTAGGTCTTGATGCTGTAGCCCATCTTGAGGGAATCAGAATACATTCTCAGCTGGTTGGTCCTGAACTCCACGGAGTCGATATTCTTGAGTGAATACTCAATGTTCTCCGCAAAACGGTCATTGGGTTTGAACCAAATGCTTTCTTGGGCATAAGTATGCACAGATGATACAAGCAACGCGCTGAACACGGCTGCTTTCTTAAACAGGATTTTTTTCATAATCATAGTATATTCGCGGGAGGCAAGAAGTGAGTACGCCTACCTCCCGACAAGTGTCTTATTATTTCTTGTTGAATTTAAAACTCGTGGTTCCGACTTTGACAATGTAGTTACCTGCAGGCAGTTTACTGATTCCGACAGCAGTGACATCTCCTATGACGTTGATTTCGGCCTCTTGCTCAATGCCGTTGATGGCATACACCTTCACAGTCTTGTTGGCTGTGCCGATGTAGAGTGTCTCACCTTGCATCTTGAAAGATTGATGTTCTGGCAACTGGGAGATGCCTGATGGATCGTCAGTATTGGAGATATAGAAATTGACGATATCGGAAATTTGGTAAGTGTCGGCATTGACGGTTACTGTGCCGTTGCTGAAAGTCATGATAGGATTGCTTCCACCACCGATAAGGTAATACACTTGGGTCCCATCCGAAAGGGTGAAAACCACACTCTTGGCACTGAGGCTGCCTGTAATCAGGGCCAGTACCATCAAAATGATAAATCTAAGTCTTTTCATAATACTTCTAATTTGTTAAGTTATTGCAAGTTAATAAAAATCAGCATGAAATCATCCTTACTTCAGCCATTGGCCCTGCTTTTCCAAATGCCAATCCGAAGATATGTGCCCAATACTTCCCATTTACTTGTTGTTTTTTAAGGAAACTTCTTTGCCAACTTGATCCACGATGCTTTGCATGCCTCTGATGGAAGGATGACCATCTTGTTTCTCGATATCGTGCAATTCAATGCAAGGAATTTTATATTTTTTCAGAATGGTTTTCACCGATTCATTGATATCTTCTTTCAATTCCGAATTGAGCACAAAGAAAATCTTGGCTATTTTATAGTGCTTCTTCATATATTTGCACATATAAGCCATGGCGGGGCGGAAAGCGCACAAATCTTCCTTTGTGAACTTCTTGTACTTGTATTCACCTATTGGGGAATTGGCCCAGGAATCGTTGGTGGCACCGAAGATAATGATGATGTCGGGATTGCCAAGATTGTCCATTCGGGTGATGAAGGAACGATAGGTATAGTCTTCCTTGTTGTACCCTGTGTTGCAGATGGTGGAACCCGAATAGGAGTTGTTGCGTTCAAGGGTATAGCCATAACGCTTGATGAACTGATAGACCCATGTCTGATTGAGTTCATGGACGTCGTTGCGATCCCAATCAAGAGGATACCAGATTTCATTGGTGTCGGGGGTGACATAACCTTTGAAAGTGCTGTAGGAATCTCCTAATATGGACACTTTCTGGGCGGTGGTGCAACTGAACGCCAGTACCAAGAGCAATAGAGTAAAAAGTTTTCTCATCTTT
>CAMOWU010000089.1 GCA_946628545.1 uncultured Bacteroides sp.
GAGAACTGCTGGAGCCACAACTGAGCCACGGCGTAGGCGGCAACAGTGCCTACAACTACGGACGGAATGGCCACCCTCATGATGTCGTAGAGGAACAATCTCAGGACTTCAGCAGTCCGTGCCCCATTCACCTTGCGAATAGCGATTTCCTTCTGCCGTCGGTTGATTTCGCCAGTGAGATATCCCACCAGTCCGATGAGAGCGATAACCAATGCCAGCAGTCCGCCAACAAGCACAGTGGAACGGAATCGTTTGGCATCGGTGTATAGTTCTGTGATGATTTGGGAATAGGGATAGACAGCCACATCGGGATTGTCGGGAACAAGTTTGCGTATCAGTTCATTAGCCGCCTGCAAACCCTCCATGGAATGGAAACGGATATGCACGATTGTCATGTATTCTATCTTTTTGCTGTAGAAGCAGACACTGGGTCTTTCGTCGGGACAGGCGATACTTCCCATCCGTACGTCTTCATAGACACCAACAATGGTATAAGGACCTTGGAACGAGGTGCAAATAATCTGTTTGCCCACAGCATTGTCCCATCCTGCCAACTGCTGCATCCGCTGTTCAAATCGTCGGCTCACCATCACTTCGCGCAACGTATCTGCCTCCTCGGTGAAAGTACGTCCGCTCACCAGCGGAATGCCTATCACGTGGTGATACCCGTCGCCCACATAGTACAGGTCGGCGATGTTCATGTATTCGCGGTCGTCACCAGGCAAATAGATATTGTCGCCACTCTGACCATTGGTCAGCATCGTAGTGGAAGAGGTGACACTCTCCACCGCAGAGAGTTTACGCAGCTCATCCACCACCAACTTGCGCTGTTCGGGCGACAGCTCATCGCCCTGAATCATGCCCAATGTGGTATAATCGTAGCCCGGCGAGTCGTTGACCATCAACCGATATTGACGGCCTACCACCACCAGTAGCGTGATGAGCAGTGTGGCGGAAGCGAACTGCAGAGCCAAGAGGAGGAGTTTCCACCACCTGTGTGTCTGGCTATAGTGCTTGAAAGCCGTCGCAACGGGGATATGGTTGTAGAGCCATCCCGGCACAAGTCCTGTCAGCAACAGCACTACCAAGACCACAGCCAACAGCCATGGCAGACTTGACGTCATCAGTACGTTGAGCGGTGCGCCCACCAACTCCTCCACCGTGTCCTTGGCCATCCAGAGAATAAAGACAGCCAGCAGCAAAGAGAGCGACAGGTGGACCACACTTTCACTGAAGACCATACGATAAAGATTGCCGGCCTGTGCGCCATAGCATTTATGCACAGCCATCTCACGTGCCCTGCGCGAGATACCTCCAACGACAAGCAAGAGATAGTTGAGCACTGCACAACCTATTAACACAATGGCTAAAAGAGACAGAATCCACGCCATATTGCGTGTGCTCTCGTCGTTGATATGAAACTCACGCAACGATGCCAGTGAGAAGCCCAATTCTGTTCCCGCCTTCTCCAATTCCTCCAAAGGCAGCCGCTCCCGCTTCATCTTTTCGATCTGCGGTTTCAAATCATCAGGTGTGGTACCCTCGGCCAAACGGACATAACCACGATAGCGGTCGTTGCCGACCCAGTTCTCGCGACCGTCCCACATAATCATTGTGATGGTAGGCATGCTGACCATGACCTGAAGGTCGTGCAAACGGGAGTTCAGCGGAATGTCCTCATAGATGCCGCCCACGGTGAGCGACCATCCATCGCGTCGGTTGTAGAAAATCTTCTTCCCCACGATATCACCGCCCAGTTTCTCGGCCAGCGAACGGGGAATCATGCAGCACTCAGGTTGCGAGAGCGTCTTTTTGGCATCACCGGCGATGACACGGAACGGGAACACATCGAAGAAACAGGAATCGACCAAGGCGAAATTGGCGCGGACACGCTTGCCCTCTTCGTTCAGCACTGGCATGTTTGTGGCGAAGTCTGTGTAGCGTGTCGCTGCCTCCACCTGCGGACAATATTGCTTCAGACCAGGTGCCACCGCTCCTGCTGTCTGCGGGAAATTATGATATTTTCCATCACGGATGATGTCCTCGCGCACCACGTATATACGGTCGCTCGTCGGAAAGAAGTTATCCCACGAGAGTTCAAATCCCACTTTACCGACAAGCACCATACCGGCTGCAAGGCCGATACCGAGGCAGAGAATCTTCGTCCAGTTGTGCTGCCCGTGTTGGTTCAGTTTTTTCAATGCTTTCATACTTTTTTTGTTTTTTCTAATGCGAAGTTACGCCAAAGAAGCATACTCGCCAAGTCTTTTTGGCTGCTCTTGCATCCAAAGTTCTTTTTCACTTCCATATTTCTTCTCCTTGATAATATCTGACTAACTGCCGTTTCAGCATTGCCATCAGACGGCATTGGAGCAGGGTGGCCTTCGACTGAAGCAACAGGGTTGATGTGGTATGGATGTCGATGGCGGTACTCAGACCTTCCTCAAACTGCCTCTTCGTCAGTTGGTAGGCTATGCTGTCGGCATCCACCTTCTTTTCCATTTGTTCTGTCTGTTTCAGATAGCCTTGCCAATCTTGCCACGCCTCTCGACTCAGTTTCTCCAGTTCCAGCTGTTGTTGTTGGTAAGCCTCACAGGCCATGCGATAGTTGTTCCTTGCCCTCCGAATGCCAGTCACTGTCTGGAGGCGATTGAAGATTGGTATGCTCAGTGTAGCCGCTACATACTCACCCATGTTGTTGTTAAGTTGGTTGCGGAACGACTGTCCTGCACCAGAATGCAACGTCTTATAATAAGTGGTGCTCAGACCCGTACTCAACGAGAGAACGGGATAGAGTGAAGCGCGGGCCTGACGCCACTCATGTTTCGAAACCTGCATCTGATATTGATTCTGCAACAAGGCGGGGTGGAAGGGTGAGCAGAACTGGCTTGGTACATCTTCGGTCATTGTGTTGTCGCCGGATGTCCGGACCGTCAGGCTGTCATCCATCGGGAATGCCATTTCTTTCTTCAGCTCCAACAAGGCAGAGGCATAAAGATTGTCTTGACGCAGCAGTTCATATCCTGCCTCGGCATGCTGCGCTTCGACCTGTGCCACGTCGGCAAGCGACTTGCGTCCCACTTCCTCCATGACCTTTGTCTGTTTGAGGAGCAGTTCCGTTTCTTTCAGTTTCTCTTCCGCCATCCGTACCATCTCCTTATAATAGACCACGTTGGCGAACGCCTGCATCACGTTGAGTGCCGTTTGGTCTTGCTGTAGTCGCAGTGTCTGGTGTCCCATCAACAGACTGGCTTTAGCTGCTTTAAGGGCGTGTAGTCGGTTGAATCCATCGAACAGCGGCAGGGATGCTTGTACCGAATAACCATTATAGAAAGTGCTGACATCGGTGTAGCCATTGGTTTCGGGGTCAATGGCACGTCCGAAGTTATACTGGGCTCCGACGCTGGCATCGACAGCAGGTAGAAAACGTCCGATGGCTCCGTCTTTGTTGGCCTTGTAGTTGTCGAGTTGCAATTCCACCCGTTTCACCTCATGGTTGTGCTCCACCGCATACTGCATGCACTGTCTCATGGTCCAAGGGTTCTGGGCAGCGGCGCACTGTGCGATTAATGTGAGGAAGATGATACCTGTTCGTTTCATACGCTTTATTGTTTTAATTCTTATCCTGTCGCCCAATTAAGGTTCTTTTAATTCATTCTACTTACTCATTCTACTTACTCGGTCCTGATGCCATCAATGGGATTCTTGGTGGCAATCTTCATGGTCTGGCCAAGAACAGACAGGATGACTATAAGAATTGTGATGCAAGCCGAGAGCAGTAAAACCCACCAAGGAAAGTCAATCTGGTGGTAAAAATCCTGTAAGTAATATTGCATGGTTTTCACACAGATAGGGATGGCAATAACAACGGCGATCAATGACATGAGGATGAAACGCCATGAGAGTCGCCATATAGATTCCTTTAGTGTAGCCCCCATGATCTTACAGATGGAAATCTCCTTGCTGTGCTGCTCGCTATAGTTGACGGATATCGCGAAAAGCCCGAGAGCCGATATCATAATAGAGAGAAACATGAAGCAGAGAATAAGGTGCATGGTATTGCGTTCCTTGACCAGCGCCTCCTCCATGACGTCATTCAGAAAGGTACACGGCATTTCTTTGGAGTAGCCCATCATATCCTTGTTAACCGCGCTACATGCATTTCTTACGGCGGCAAGTGCCTCAGACTTGTCACCTCTGATCTTAGCGATTTGACACCATGACCAGCCATTATCGCCAATCAATTGGATGACATTATGTCCGTCTTCGAACCTTGGGAAGTAATTGCCTATGCCGTTGCGGTAGTTATCGACAACCCCACATACTTTATATCTGGGACGCATGACAATTTCACTGGTTGATTCAGCCTGATAACCATCTATTGAGAGATGAGATGCAGATATGTTATAGCGTTTTTGGGTCTCCTGGTCAATGAAACACAGACTGTCTGTTGGATCGCAGAAGCGCTCTACGATGTGGAAGCCCAACAACCGGAATGTTGTGGTATCCATCGATGAATAGTAGATCCACGATTTGTTGCCTTGAGCATCATTCAAACCATTGCATGAGGTTCTGAAAGGCAGACTGCCAGCCTTGCCAACGGCTTCCACTTGGGGTAATGAGAGCAACCGCTGACGTAGGATATCTTGTCGTTCTGAGTTATAGCCAATGTCCCAAGCCTCAATTAGTATAAGATTATCAGTCTGATAGCCAAGAGGCAAAGTCAACAGATGGTGTATCTGCAAGGTCATGGTGATGGCAACTGCTATTAGAGACATACTGATGATGTTCTGCACAATGATAAAAATCTTGCTGAACACCATTTTGTTTTTCAATTGGAAACTCCCCTTTACCACATCAACAGGTTTGAAATGAAGCACGAGTAAGGCAGGCAACAAACTGGAAACCAGCGAAATGACAAGCAAGGCAATGATTGCTATCATTACAAATCGCAGGTCGGGCGAAAGTGGAATGCTTGTCGAAAGCCATCCTTCGAACATTGGGCGGAACAGACAGGCAATCACATAGCCCATCAGGAAACAGAAAACAACAAAGGACAAGGCTTCCAAGAAATAGCGCAGCATCACTCCCTGATTCCGCTCTCCCAAAACCCTTCGCATGGTCATCTCCTTGGCACGCTTACTTGTGAGCGCGATGGATAGGTTCACGTAATTGAAGCAGGCTGAAACCAACAGGACGAATGCTACAATCAACAGTATCTGTACCAATGTCTTATTGCCTTTCTTAAGGGTGCCGTAACGTTCAAGTGATGAGAAATAGACGTCGTCGAACCGGGTGAGTGTGGAACCCCATATCATCGCTCCTTCAGTTCCATCTTTTGCGTAAAACAACGGCCAGTATTCCAGACATTTATCCAACAGTTTGCTTGCTACTGCTTCTGGGTTCGCATTCGGTTTCAGCGTCATGAACGTTTGTGTGTTACCAAAATTGTCCATACGTTGGTAGTAGTCATAGGCTTTCTTGATGCTGAAGAAGACGTCGGTTTCGGTGAACAAGTCATTCCGACCGAAGTCCTCCACAATGCCACTGATGGTATAATACTCATCGCTTACTTTTATTTTCTTTCCTACGGCATTTTCCTGTCCGAAGGCTTTACGCGCAAAAGATTCTGAAACGAGCACTTCGTCCTCACTTGTCAGCACTTGTCGGCGGTTACAGCCCGTCAACTGAAAATCGAACATCTGGAAAAATGTGGAGTCAACAAAGACAGATGATATGCTATAATAGTCATCGCCAACAACGACATCCGAGAGCATACCATTGGAAATTCTGGTCCAGGATTCAATCTCAGGTACTTGATGGAAAAACTCCACAGGCGTATCCAGTGTCATTCCAAACATGTCGCCAGTGCCAAGGAGATAGATATTGTCAGCATCCTTTATATTCCGGCCTATGCTGAATTCAGCTTTAGCGTATGACACCAATAGAACGATAAAACCTAAGGCAAATGACAGGCCAAAGGCCTCGATAATGGCGTATAGCTTGTTCCTTGAAAGAAATCTCAGATAACTTTTCATACATTTCGTTAATTAATCACAAGTACTTCGTTGTCCTTGAATGCCTCGTATCCGTTGGTGATGACGCGTTCGCCTGGCTCAAGGCCTTCAAGCACCTCATAGAATTGCGGATTCTGTCGGCCGATGCGGATGTTGCGGCGGTAGGCGTTGTTGCCACTCTTGTCGAGCACGAAGATCCACTGTCCGCCAGTGGTTTGGAAGAATGTGCCGCGAGGAATGATGACTGCCTGTTCGGGCTGTCCGAGTTCGAGGTCGATGTAATAGGTCTGTCCTGTGCGGATATTCTCAGGTCGTTCGCCACGGAAGATGAAATCACAACGGAACTTACCATCTCGCACCTCGGGATAGACCTTGCGAACCTGTAGAAGAAACTTCTTGTCGCCACGAGTGAAGGTTGCCATGAGTCCCTGACGGACACGGTCGATATAGTGCTCGTCGATCTGCGCCTGTACTTTGTAGTCCGAAAGGTCGTTCAACTGTCCGATTTTCTGTCCGGGGCTGATGCTTTGCCCCAATTCCACGTCGAGCAGCCCCAACTCTCCGTCGATGGCAGCGCGTACTTCAAGCTTGTCCTTGCGTTGTCGCACAAGCACCACGTTGCGGCGCATATTTTGCAGGTTGTCCTCCATCTGGTCCATCTGTACGGTACGGTAGATGCTGTCCTGCTTCAGACGTTGGCTCACGAGAGAATGTTTTCTGGCTGATAGTTGGTAGTCCTCCTGCGACTGCATGAAGGCTTCGCGGCTGATCAGCTTCTCTTGGTAGAGCCGTTTGTTCTGATCGAACGCACGTAGTTTGCGTTGTGTGTCCATGTCGAGCTGAGCCTGTTCGGTCTGGTTGTTGAGTTTATCCTGTTGCATGGCTACCTGTGTGTTGCGCAGGAGATTCTGCTTCTCTGCCAGTTCAGCCTCGGCATTGAGAATCTGCAGGTCAAGATTGGAATTACTGAGCCTCACGATGACATCGCCCTTTCTGACCATCGTTCCCTCCTCGACCACCTTCTCCATGATGAGTCCACCTTCCTCTGGCGAAATCTGCACCACCTGGATGGGCAGTACCTGTCCGCTGGTTCGCACATAGTCCTTGAACTCCGCTGCTTTGACCTCACTGATGGTCAATTCGTCGCGGTTCACCCGCAATGTCGAAGCATGGTTACCGAAAATCAACCATCCCAGGATGATTACGACGAAACATCCGCCAGCCAAGTAGGGCCAGTACTTCATCAATCGCTGCGTTTTGGTTTTCTTTATCACTCTGTCCATAATGAATTCGTTTTTCTGATGCAAAGCTACATGTATCTTTCAATCCAAGCAAGCGTTGACATGGACAGGAAATCAGAACGTCTAATATTTTTACACTACAGCGTATGATTATTTGACGTGGACAAAGAAAAAAAGGGTTTTCGTTTTCGATTCCAGTAGAAATACAGTAATTTTGTAACAAAGATTATAAACTCTTGGCAATTGAACAAGTACGGAACCATATTGATTGTGGATGACAACACCGCCATCCTAACAGCGATGAGATACCTGCTGGAGACAACCTTCACGCAAGTGCTGACCATTTCGAATCCAGATGACATCACGAAGACCATGGCACAAGAAACCATTGATATTGTGCTGCTCGACATGAACTTCGCTCTCGGTGTCAACACGGGTAACGAGGGATTGTTCTGGCTCCGATCCATCCGCAAGCAGCATCCCCAGACACCTGTCGTGTTGATGACCGCTTACGCTGATATCAACTTGGCAGTGAAAGGGCTGAAGAATGGTGCCGCCGACTTCATCACCAAACCGTGGGACAATGACGAACTGGTGCGTAAGTTGAAAGACGTGCTCGACATGCAGAACGAGATTGTCAGTCTCGATGAGATGGAGAAAGAGCATATCCGTCGGACGATAGACCACTGCCACGGCAATCTGACCCGTGCCGCTGAACTGCTCGGCATCACGCGCCAGACCCTCTACAACAAAATGAAACGACTGGGCAGCGAAAGCCATGAAAGCCTTCTTTCGAACGACCGAGCCGCAAAGGATTCCGACAAAGACAAGCGCTTATGAACTGGTTGTTGATCCTTATCTGTATTGTAGCACTTTTGATCGTGTACGTTTTTTTCCATCATCAGCGCAAGCTCCGGCAAAGGGCATGGATGATGAGAGAAGCCATCCGCAACCGCGACTTCTCGTTCCGTCTGCCCACCAAACAGCTTCCGAGTGGAGAGCGTGCCATGCAGCAGTTGCTCAACGACATGGGTCAAGAGATACGTTCGCTCATCACCCAAAATGAGGTCGATTCATGGCAAAGGCTGACTCGGGTGCTGACTCACGAGATGATGAACGCCACTGCTCCCATCACCAGCATCAGCCAGTCACTGCTTTCACGCCCCGACGTGAAGGGCACACCGCTTGAGGACGGTATTAGAGCCATCCATGAAACCTCGTGCCATCTCAGCGACTTTGTGGCTAATTACAGGAAACTGTCGGAACTGGAGAAGCCTGTTTTATCTATTGTCAGGCTTCGGGAAATGACTGACGATGTCAGTCGCACCTACCCTGCCCTGTGCTGGCAGATAGAGATACCATCCGACTACACAGTGAAGGCTGACGCGGGAATGCTTCGCCAAGTGATGATGAACCTCGTGAAAAACGCAGTGGAGGCAGGGGCAAGTACCGTGGTTGTGGAGGCAGTGGAAGATGCTGAAAACTCGTCGGACAAATCCTCGCGTCTGCTTTACCTGTATATCGGCAACGACGGACTGCCAATACCCGCTGAAAACCGACAGTCGCTTTTCGTGCCATTCTTCACCACCAAACGTAGCGGCAACGGGATAGGTCTTTCCCTCAGCCGCAGGATGATGATTCAGCAAGGGGGTATGTTGGATTTGGTAGAACAACCCCGCAACGGATGCCATGTGGCTTTCCTCCTGGGCATCCCTCTTTGCCAGTAAATAAAGTTTCTATCTTTCTATTTCTTCATTGACAACATCTTCCAACACAATATCTGGTCGTTCGTCAGGTCGCATCAACTCAAAGCGCACATTATGCAGCCGCAATCCATCGACATGGCGCGCGAAGAGTGCGTAGGCAGGTGTGGGTCCAGCCCATCGTGGTTCGGGATAGTTCGTGCCTTGCTCCCGATATGGGGTAGTCACTTTTTTTCCACTGCCTCGGTACTGTATGCGCAGGTTGGAAAGCGAGACGTTTCGGATAGGTGTGCCTTCCATGCCCGTGACAATGATTCCTGCTAAAGAATCGCAATCGTCGGCTACCACATTGTTGATGTAGATGTCGCGTGCCGACGACACGTCTGTGCGTTCCTTGGGACCTCGGTTTCGACAGCCCGTGGTGATATATATGGGATAATGATGGACATGGCTCATGGAGATGTTATCGACCACGATATTCTCCATTTTGCCCTGATCGACCACCTCGAAAGCCAGTCCAGAACTCCACATACAGGTGCAGTTGGAAATGCTGATGTTTCGGAATCCTCCGTTTGATTCCGTTCCGAGTTTGATACGTCCGCATACCCAGTTGACCTTTTCTGGCACGTATGTACCATCGAGGAAGGTACCAAGCTTATAGCCCGTGACAATACAGTTGGTGATGAGGATGTGCTCACACAAGACGGGTTGTTTCAGTGCATAGGAGCTTTTCAAGACGATGGCGTCGTCATTGGGTGTGTTCACTTTGGTGTTGCTCACCGTGAAGTATTTGCAGCAATCGATGTCGATGCCATCACGATTGGTGTCGATGGTCACATTGTCGATGGTGCCTATCTCACATCCAGTGGCGATGATAGCGAAATGTCCGCCTCGGATGATGGTGATGTCGCGTATGGTGACCTGTCGGCACTTCTTCAAGGCAATGGCTTTGTCGCCTGTTCCAATTGATCCCCCTTGCACATTTCCAGCGTTCTCGGTGTCGCGCTTGGTCAGCCCTTCACCGTCTATCCTGCCAAAACCGGTGATCGACACATTGTGCTGACCCTCTGCCCATATCAGTGAGTTGTGGAAATAGGTGTGTCCACCATCCTGATATTCGGGAGCGCCAAAGACCTCACTCTCATCGTATGCTTTCAGTTCTGGCGGTGCAGCGAGAATGGTTGCTCCCACAGACAGATGCAAATCGACATTGCTCTTCAGATGAATACTGCCACAAAGGTATGTGCCTGTAGGCAGCATGACCTGTCCACCTCCAGCATCAGCCGCGGCTTCGATGGCTCGGTTGATGGCACTGTGGTCGAGCGTCTTGCCGTCGCCCACTGCGCCATAATCACGTACGTTGTAAACAAGAGGCTGAGCCTCTGCCGTCAGTGTCAACAGCACATAGACGATGGTTAAAAGTTTTCTTGCCATATATTTTTCATGAGTTGATTTCGATAAACGAAAGTTTACATGAGTTTGTTCCGATAAACAGGATCATAAAAGTGCCACTTTCCAGATGAGCGGCTTTCATGACGAAATGCGATATATCCGCTGACAGCAGATGCTCACAGACAGAACATTTACAGAATATTATAATTTGATGCAAAAATACAATTTTTCTAAGACATGGATGCAAGATGAGAGAATAAATAAGGGGTGACAGATAGATAGAGCCAAGGAGAAGGGCTATGATGTAAGAAAGATTCTATTGTTCACCTATTCGCTACTGATAAAAGAATATTTTGTGCTAACTTTGCACGAAATTTTGTGCATCAGTGCCAATTAGGAGGTGCGGCATTCCTGCCGCACAAAAAAACGATAGACAGGAATGCCGCACCTCTTAGCGTAAACAATGTAATAACATATCTGCTATAAAGAAGTACAAGAGAAATGAAAAATGTATGCGATTTCATCGCCCGCTGGATGGGCGTGATGGTATTAGTGGTAGCTATAGTCTCATTGCTGTTGCCCAAGTCGTTCCTGTGGATTGACACCTGGGCCATCAACCCCTTGCTGGGCGTGATCATGTTCGGTATGGGACTGACCCTCTCGCCACAAGATTTCAAAATCGTGTTCAGCCGCCCCAAGGACATCATCATAGGCTGCTTGGCGCAGTTCACAGTCATGCCCCTGCTGGCACTGGGACTGACCCAGGCCTTCTCCCTGCCCCAAGAACTGGCATTGGGCGTCATCCTCGTCGGTTGCTGTCCTGGCGGCACGGCCTCCAACGTCATCACCTATCTGGCCAAAGGCGACTTGGCACTCTCCGTAGGCATGACCGCCACATCCACCCTTCTGGCGCCCATCATGACCCCGCTGCTGGTATGGCTCCTGGCAGGCACCATGGTCGATGTAGATACCGTAGGCATGTTGCTCAGCATCGTCTATGTCGTCATTGCCCCCATCATCGCCGGTCTGCTCTGCCAGCGTTTCCTGCCTGGGCTGACCAAACGAGTAGTGCCTTATTTGCCAGCATTCTCTTCGCTCGTCATCGCCATGGTGGTGGGTGTGGTAGTCTCCCACAATGCCGACCGTCTGCTCGTCGGTGGATTGTTGGTCTTCGCCGTTGTCATGATGCACAACCTGTTAGGCCTGATTATCGGCTACGCCATTGGTCGTCTTCTGCGTCTGTCCAGACCCAAGTGTGTGGCAGTCAGCATCGAGGTGGGTATGCAGAATTCAGGGCTTGCATCCTCCCTGGCCGTCATCCACTTCGCCGCCTACCCCCTTGCCACCATCCCTGGTGCTGTCTTCAGTGTTTGGCACAACATCAGCGGTGCCTTAGCAGCCCGCTTCTTCAATCATAAAACCCATTGACCACAGGTTTTGGTCAATGGGTTACTGAGATGTTTACACCGGGCTTGAAAGCCCGGGCACAGGGCTCATGGTCAATGAATAATGGTCAATGGTCAATGTTCAATGGTCAATGAATAATGGTCAATGTTCAATATACTCCTCCCCTTGGGGTTCTATATCGTCGATCTTGTATTCATCGCCCACCTTCTTGACCGTGAGCAGCACGTCGTACTTGTAGTTCTCGTACTTGCTCTTCACCAACACGTGGTTGGCATCCTGAACAGTGAATGAACGAGTGTCCAATCCGCCCACGTCACCACCACCTTGATAGAAGAACATCCATACAGCCAGACACTCCCCCTCGCAGTCGTATTCATACATATCCTTCAGGTACTGGTAAGCCTGATCCGTGACGTGTTGCTTCAGATAGGCGTAAGTGTCCTCTATCGCCACGTCGTCGTAGTTCATGAATTTATTCTCCAGCTCATCGTAGAACTTCTCCACAGAAGCCTTGACAGCCGCTGCATCCTCAGATGTCACACTTTCAGTCGGTACAGCGGTCGAATCTACCACAGCCACACTGTCCATGTCGGCGATGCCGTTGGTTGCCGTCTGTTTCTTTTCCTGAGGGTTGTTGCATCCCATGCACACCAATGCCATGGCAACTGTCATTGCAACCGAAGAAAATGACTTCACAACTGTCACTTTATTCCAAATTGATTTTTTACTCATCATAACTATTCTTTTTTAAGGATTATACTGCAAAAGTAGTTATTTGTCCGAAAAAAAACATAAATTTGTGGCGAAAAACAAAAAAACAAACTCAAATTATGAAAAGACATCTTTTCTCCGTGCTGCTGTGTACGGTTTTCATGGTATGCTCCGCCCAGGTGGAGCGCCCCAAATTGGTTGTGGGTCTTGTCGTTGACC
Organism: uncultured Bacteroides sp.; assembly: GCA_946628545.1. Taxonomy (GTDB): domain Bacteria; phylum Bacteroidota; class Bacteroidia; order Bacteroidales; family Bacteroidaceae; genus RUG11857. The sequence continues at coordinate 12,691 of CAMOWU010000089.1, forward strand.
AGATGCGCTGGGACTACCTCTATTACTACTACGACAAATACGAGGCAGGTGGTCTCCGACGTCTTGTGGATGAGGGTTTCAACTGCGACAACAACCTCATCAACTACGTTCCCACCATCACCGGCATCGGCCATGCCTCTATCTACACTGGCTCCACCCCTGCCCTTCACAGCATCGCCGGCAACGACTTCTACATGGACGGCAAGTTCACCTACTGCTGCTCCGACCCCACCGTCAGCAGTGTGGGCGGTGAAGGCAGCGCCGGCAAGATGTCGCCACGCAAGATGACCGCCACCACCATGGGCGACATGCTCAAGGTGGCGACCGACTACAAGGCCAAGGTCATCGGTGTGGCCATGAAAGACCGCGCGGCCATACTACCCGCCGGACAGGCAGCCGACGCCGCCTACTGGTGGGACAACAAGGCAGGCCACTACATCACCTCCACCTACTACATGAACGACCTGCCCAAGTGGGTGAAGGACTTCAACAAACAAAACACCTGGAACCCAGGGGAAGACATCAAGATGTCGCCCGTAGGAGTGGAGAAGACTTTCCTCATGGCTCAGGCTGCCGTGGAACATGAGCAACTGGGCCAGCGCGGTGTCTGCGACATGCTCTGCGTGAGCGTCTCACCCACTGACGCCATCGCCCACAGCTACGGCACTCGCGGACCGGAGAACTACGAGGTTTATATGGAGCTCGACCGCGACCTGGCTAAGTTTCTCGACTATCTCGACCGCACCATCGGCAAGAACCAATACCTGCTCTTCCTCACCGCCGACCACGGCGCAGCCCACAACTCCACCCAGCTCAACCAGCACCGCATCCCTGCTGGAGGATGGAGCATCAGCGACGCCCGCAAACGACTCAACGAACATCTGCAACAGAAGTTCGGTCTGGAGAAGATGGTGCCTTACCATTCCTCCTACCGCCTCTTCCTCGACCGTCTAGGTATCAAGGCGGCAGGCATCAAGTTGCAGGATGTGGTGGATGAGGCCATCGACTTCCTCAAGGCCGACACCGACCTCTTGTTTGTGGTCGATATGGCGCATGCCGCACAGGCCACCCTACCCGACGCCCTCAAGCAGCAGATCATCAACGGCTGGAACTCACAGCGTTCAGGCGACATTTATTGCGTCACCAAATCTGGCCTCTACGACTTCACACCCAAGGCAGACTACAAAGGCACTACCCACGGAGCCTGGAATCCCTACGACTCCCACATCCCCTGCGTCTTCTTCGGTTGGCACATCAAACCTGGCCACAGCGCACGCACCAACTACATGATCGACATCGCACCCACCATCTGCGCCATGCTCCGCATCCAAATGCCCAACTCCTGCATCGGCAACCCCATCACGGAAGCCATTGAACATTGAACATTGACCATTGAACATTGA
>CAMOWU010000090.1 GCA_946628545.1 uncultured Bacteroides sp.
GGGTTGCCCCACTGGTGTTTGAGACCAGCGCGTCTACCGATTCCGCCATCTGGGCTTCAAAAGCGGTGCAAAGTTATGAGTTTTTTTTAAAACTGCAAAATTTCACATGCTTTTTTTCACCGAATCGTCTGAAACGGCCCCTATTACCCCATGTCGAGGCATAATGGGAAACGCTATTCAAGCAGTTTCTTGAGTGCCTCCTCGTTGATTTCCTCAGAATAGTATGCCACAAACTCCTTGGGCGAGAGTCCGAAGAACTCATGGAAACTATTGCTGAAATAAGAATGGGAAGAGAAGCCGACAGTATAAGCCACTTCCGACACATTGACCTTGTTGTTGACCAACAGATAAGCAGCTTGTTTGAGTCGGAAAGTCTTGATATATACACTGGGCGACACTCCGTAGCGCTCCTTCATCTTTCGATTGAGGTGCACACGGCTGAGTCCTACCTCGTCGGCGAGTGTCACCACACTGAACTCAGAGTCATCGAGGTGCTTCTTGACACTCTCGTTGATGCGGTTGAACAATTTGTCGTCGGCCGACTCCATGGTCACATCCTCATACTTATGGCCCACATCCATACGCCTCATCTTGTTGAGCATGGTGTCGCGCGTGTGGAGCGTCTGTATGACAGCCCTCTTGACCATTTCCATGTTGAAGGGTTTAGGGATGAAGTAGTCCACATGAATGTCCATACTCTTGAGCTGCACCTCCTCGGAATCCTCCGCCGTGAGCATGATGACAGGTATGAGTTCGGTCTCTGGATTGTTCTTGATGTTCTCAGCCAGTTCGTAGCCATCGCCATCGGGCATCTTCAAGTCAGTGATGACCACGTCCGGACGGTTGGTCTGCACCTGTTTCCAAGCCGAGTTTCCTCCGAAAGCCACCATGATGTTGTAGTCGGGCTCGAGTTCCGTACGCAAGTACTCCACAATCTGTGCATCGTCGTCAACAATAAGGACAGTCCGTTTTGTTTTTTTCTCGTTGAATTCGTTGTTTTCCGCATTGCTCTGCGTCTTGATATGCTCCTCAAGTGTGCCGATTTGAGCCTCATCGATGGCTTTCTCTGTCTGGCTCAATTCCACAGCCTGCAGTTCATCTTTGCTCAAATGCTTGTTTCCGAGCGGCAGTTTGACAGTGAAGGTGACACCATCAGGGGCTGTGTTGGCCACATCGATATGGGCGTGATGAAGCTGCGTGAGTTCATACACAAGGTTCAGACCGATTCCTGAGCCGTAGGTTTCCTTGGCATTTGATGAGCGGTAGAAACGCTCCCACACATGTTCTATGTCTTTTTCATCGATGTGCGATCCGCTGTTGTAGATGCTGCAGACGATATACTGCTTGATGCGGCTGTCCTTGAAAGTGCCGTCGTTGTTGTCCTTGACAGATGTTGACACCTGTATCCGTCCCTCGTCGGGAGTGAACTTGAAAGCGTTGGAAAGCAGGTTGATGATGATCTTCTCGAAATGCTGCGGATCGACCCAGGCATTGCAGGCATTGTCGTGGAAGTCACTGACAAGGTCGATTTTCTTCACGGTTGCCATTCCTGAGAACGAGTTAATGATGTCGGACACGTAATCATCGAATATAACCTCTTTGAAATGCAGTCTGAACTGTCCGTTATCGATCTTTCTCACGTCGGTGAGCTGCTTGACGATGTCGAGCAATCGGTTGCAGTTGCGCTGCATCACATTGTAGAGATTCATATGTCCTTGGTCGGTCTCAGTGGAACGCAGTTGCTTCAGTGGGGAGATAATCATGGTGAGCGGTGTGCGCAACTCATGTACGATGCTGGTGAACATCCTGAGTTTCGCCTCCTTCATCATCTCATTCTGTTTCACTCGTGCCAGACGCACTTTATGAAGGATTTTCTCCCTACGTATCCTGTAGAGCGCATAGACGACAGCCAAAGCCAGAAGGAAATAAATCAGTTTAGCCCAGATGGTGGAATACCATGGGTGCATGATGACCACCTCGATGCTTCGTTCTTTGGCCACATCTTCATAATCGAGGAAGAAAGCCTTGACCTTCAGGGTATATTTGCCAGGAGGCAGACTGGCGTAGTAAGCGCTGGGTGCTCCCTCCAGGGCCGTGTGCCACACGTTCTCATAGCCTTCAAGTTGGTACTTGTAGATGACGTAGCGCTGCCATGCCATTTCCGGAGTGCTGAAATCGATGGTGAATGAGTTTTTGTCGTGTGGCAACTTGATGCGTGTTGCCACACAGATATCCCCATCGAGGATGTCGTTGGATATCTGGCTGTCGTAAAAGACTTTCTCGTCACTTCCCACTGTGAGTCCCGTGAAAAAGACCTCGGAAACCTGTCGGCTGCCGTTCTTCACCTCATGAGGTCTGAAAGCCAGCACTCCATTGTCGGCGCCAAACATGATGCACCCGTCAGGGTCAGTAAGCACAGCCCCTTTATAAAACTCACCAATATAGTCATCGCTGATCGATGGATAATTGGCAATGGTACCGGTCTTGGTGTCCAATCTGGAAATACCCGTGATGGCCGACATCCATACCTCATCGCCCTGCAAAGCCACGGACTTGACATTGCTGTCGATGAGTCCTTTTGATTCATCGACAATCTCCACCTGACTGGTTTTGTAGTTATAGACCAATAAGCCCCTATTAGTACCCACATAGAGTTTGTCGCCTTTCTGAACCATGCTATGGAACAAGGTGGAAGAGACTCCATCGAATTCGATAGACTCGTTCTTATGTGTATCAATGTTGTACCTGACAAGGCTTCCTGCCGCTCCTGTCCATAGATTATGCTGGTTGTCGATGTAAAGGATATTGATCCATGAGTTGAAGAGCTGCATCTCTGATGGCCGTTGGCATGTGCCATTCTTGGGATCAACCACGAACACTCCTGTACCATTGGTGCCGACATAGAGCAAGCCCGTCTTGGGGTCGTTGAGGATGACCATGATCATCTGGTGTCGCAGTTCCTGCACGAAAGCGGGTACGACAAAGTTGCCATTATCCTTTTTCCACAATCCGTCGCCATAAGTACCCACCCACAAGGCCCCATAGCTGTCGATGGCTGAGCTGGTGATAATGGACAGGTCGTCGGAAGGTTGTACTTGCTTGGCATTTCTGAGGTTGCAGTCGTTGCTGCTGAACATGCCACATCCGTCTGTACCTATCCAATAGACCCCTTTGTCGTCTCGGGCAAGGGTGGTGACACAAGTAGAGTTTTTCACGCCTCCTTCTGCCACGATAGGATAATAATGGAAAGGCGGTGTATCGTTTGGTATCACCAGCAGTCCTTTCATATAAAGTGCTGCCAGGATATTTCCCTCAGCGTCCTCTTTCAGGCAGTGCACCTTACTGTGGTCGGTGTCGAGGTTGGCCTCCCCAAGTCGCCATTGCTGAAGCGCTTCTGTGGTCCTGTCGAAAGTCCAGAGTCCATCACCGTCCGTTCCGACGACAATATCTCCGTTCTTTCTGATGAGTATGGCAGAGACAGAAAGATGGCTTGGCGTGCGCGCAGTCCTGATGACATCTTCTTTTCTGTCGTAGATGAGCAGTCCCCTATGGGAAGTACCTATGAAAATATTGCCTGTGACAGAATCTTCACATACATCTTGAATGACAGCAGTGGCAAGCACCTGAGAGGCTTCGTCCGTGATGCGCACCGGCTTGGCTTTGACATCGATGGTGCTGATTCTCTTGATTTCATTGAAACTGGTGAAGACCCACAAATAGCCTTTCGACCCCAGGAGCGACTTGGAAATCATGGTATTGTTGATGGCGGCATTGTAGCGCGCCGTAAGCACTGTGTCAACAGCCTTTTCCTTCTTGTTGTAGATATATGAGCCATATCCACTGGTAGTCAGGAACAAGTAGTCAGGGTTTGTCATGTCGGAGATTTGGAAGACGGAATATCCCGACTTGGGCTCCATGGGACTGAGTTGGATTCGCTGGAATTCGTTTTTCTTCAGGTTGAAGAGCAGCAGACCATTGCTCGTCCCCAGCCAGAAGAGTCCATCGTCTTCTTCTTTCACCAAGTTGGCAGTGTCGAAAAGCCTCTGCCCCATCTCCTTAGGATTCTGGATATTGTAATGGAATCGCACGCCATCGAAGACATCGAGCGAGTTCTCGCCCGAGAGCCATAGGCATCCCTTTCGATCGACGGTGATGGAATTGATGTGACTACTGCTCAGTCCGTCGCTGATGGTATAGACATGCGGATGCTGTGCAAAAGCCTTTGGGAAAAGCATGCACAGGGAGAGCATCAGAAAGCAGGTATGACGTTTGACGATTTTCATGTCTGAAGTTTTACTTGTGGTTATGGTAAATTATCTTGATTCTTATGTTAGTAGTAGAACAAACACAATTTAGTAACAAAGTTACATAAAAAACATGAGAAATGTCATTAAATGAAGATATTTTCTCTTTTTATCGAAAAAAACATCGTTTTTCCTTGGTTTTACCTCTACATGATGTCATTTTCACTATAAAAAAAGCATTTTCATTGTTCATTGAGATAAAAAAGGCCTATTTTAGGTAATTGCGACCAAAAGTATCAAATGCAATAGTTTTTGTTGCTACATGAAAGAATAATTAAAAACAATGGTACAAAATTATAACAACATTATATCATCATGTGCTAACTTTGCATCCGAAGTCATAATCAATCAAACAAGGCATAGTACACATCCAAATAGTTAAACGAGTCAGATAGTAAGTAAAAATTTCTAAATTTGTTAATTAGTGAGGCAGGGCATGCGTGAGCACACTCTGCCTTCTTTGTATCTAAAATCTTGATCAGAACCGTAAGAATATAGTCAGAATCAGCGAAATGTCGATTTTATGTGCTAACTTTGCAGTGTAAATCCAGACAACATCTATTTTATCTGTGACCGGAATGAACGGTCTGGATACATTAACGGGCGGACGCGACACGTCGCGTCCCTACAAGCAACAAGGCAATAAATACGAAGCAAGATATGGAAAAGAAATTCAAGAGAACATTAGTGACCAGTGCACTGCCCTACGCCAACGGCCCTGTGCACATCGGTCACTTGGCAGGTGTCTATGTGCCAGCCGACATCTACGTGCGCTATCTTCGCCTCAAGGGTGAGGATGTGCTCTTCATCGGCGGCAGCGACGAGCATGGAGTGCCTGTGACCATCAGGGCCAAGAAGGAGGGTTGCACCCCTCAGGACGTGGTAGATCGCTACCACAACATCATCAAACAGTCGTTCGAGGACTTTGGCATCTCCTTCGATGTCTATTCCCGCACCACTTCCAAGACCCACCATCAGTTGGCTTCCGACTTCTTCCGCAAGCTCTACGATGACGGCAAGTTTGTGGAGATCGAAAGCGAGCAATACTACGACGAGGAGACGCATGAGTTCCTCACCGACCGCAACATCAAGGGTGAATGTCCCCATTGCCACAACGCCGGTGCCTACGGCGACCAGTGCGAGAAATGCGGCAGCACCCTCTCGCCCGACGAACTCATCAACCCCGTCAATGCCATGAACGGCAACCCACTGGTGAAGCGCAAGACCACGCATTGGTACCTGCCGCTCGACCAGTACCAGCAATGGCTGGAGCAATGGATTCTGGAAGACCACAAGGAATGGCGTCCCAACGTCTATGGTCAGTGCAAGAGTTGGCTCGACACGGGTCTGAAGCCACGTGCCGTGACCCGCGACCTCGACTGGGGTATTCCTGTGCCGGTGGAAGGTGCTGAAGGCAAGGTGCTCTACGTTTGGTTCGACGCCCCCATAGGTTATATCTCCAACACCAAGGAACTGTGCGACCAGCATCCCGAACTGGGCAGTTGGGAGACCTGGTGGAAAGACCCCGAGAGCCGCCTCATCCACTTCATCGGCAAGGACAACATCGTCTTCCACTGCATCGTCTTCCCCACCATGCTCAAGGCCCACGGGGAATACAACCTGCCCGACAACGTGCCTGCCAACGAGTTCCTGAATCTCGAGAACGACAAGATCTCCACCTCGCGCAACTGGGCTGTCTGGCTCAATGAGTACTTGGTGGATATGCCGGGCAAGCAGGACGTGCTGCGCTACGTGCTCACAGCCAACGCACCTGAGACCAAGGACAACGACTTCACATGGAAGGACTACCAGGCCCGCAACAACAACGAGCTGGTGGCTGTCTATGGCAACTTCGTCAACCGTGCCCTGCAACTCACTCAGAAATACTATGGTGGCATCGTGCCTGAGTGCGGTGAACTGACCGAGACCGACAAGGCCACACTGGCTGAGTTCAAGGACGTGAAAGGCCGCCTTGAGGAACTGCTCGACAACTTCAAGTTCCGCGAGGCACTGAAAGAGGCCATGAACCTCGCCCGCATCGGCAACAAGTATATCGCCGACGAGGAGCCATGGAAGGTGGTTAAGACCGACCCCGAGCGCGTGAAGACCGTCATCTACATCTCCTTGCAGCTGACCGCCAACCTCGCCATCGCTTTCGAGCCCTTCCTGCCGTTCTCCAGCCGTCGTCTGCGCGAGATGATTTGCATGGAGTCGTTCGCATGGAATGAACTGGGCAGCACAGAGCTGCTTCCGGCTGGCAAACAACTGGCCAAGCCATCGTTGTTGTTCGAGAAGATCGAGGACGACGTGATACAGGCTCAGATTGACAAACTCAACGCCACCAAGAAAGCCAATGAAGAGGCAGAATACACCGCCACCCCCATCAAGGAAAACATCTCATACGATGACTTCAGCAAACTCGACATCCGTGTGGGTACAGTGCTGGAGTGCGAACGCGTGCCGAAGATGAAGAAACTGCTCAAGTTCCGCATCGACGACGGTCTGCAGAAGCGCACCATCGTCAGCGGCATCTCGCAGTTCTATGAGCCAGAGCAACTGGTGGGCAAGCAAGTGCTCTTCATCGCCAACCTCGCTCCACGTGAGTTCAAGAATGGACTGGTCAGCGAAGGCATGATCCTCTCTGCCGAGGACTGGGACGGCAACATCTCCGTCACCACCGTCGATCGAAAGGTGAAGCCCGGCAGTTGCATCAGCTAAAGAGAAGCTATAGATACTATAGATGCTATAGATGCTATAGATACTATAGATGCTATAGATGCTATAGATACTATAGATACTATAAATACTATAAATACTATAGATACTATAAATGCTATAAAATAGACCGCAAAAAGGGGCTGCCAAATGGCAGTCCCTTTTTGTAATATAGGAAAGGATATCGTTTAGTCCTTGAGTTTAGCCCAGATGTACTCGCGGTTGAGTCGGGCGATGTTGGCGATTGTCTCGTTCTTGGGGCAGACAGCCTCGCAGGCGCGAGTGTTGGTGCAGTTGCCGAATCCGAGTTCGTCCATCTTGGCCACCATGGCCTTGGCACGCTTGGCGGCCTCTGGGCGTCCCTGTGGGAGCAGTGCCAACTGGCTGACCTTGGAGCTGACGAAGAGCATAGCCGATCCGTTCTTGCAGGCAGCCACACAAGCTCCACAACCGATGCAGCTTGCGCAGTCCATGGCCTCGTCGGCATCCTGCTTAGGAATGAGTATTGCATTGGCATCCTGTGGAGCGCCAGTGCGCACACTCACGTAGCCACCAGCCTGCATGATCTTGTCGAACGCCGTGCGATCGACCATACAGTCCTTGATGACGGGGAATCCAGCCGAGCGCCAAGGCTCCACAGTGATGGTCTCGCCATCGTGGAAACGACGCATGTAGAGCTGGCATGTGGTGGCACCACGCTCCGTCTTACCGTGCGGAGTACCGTTGACATAGAGTGAGCACATACCACAGATTCCCTCACGGCAGTCGTGGTCGAATACGAAAGGCTCCTTGCCTTCCTCGATGAGTTGTTCGTTGAGGATGTCGAGCATCTCGAGGAAAGAAGTGTCGCCAGGTATATCTTTCATTTCGCGGGTGTCAAAATGTCCCTGATCCTTAGGACCATTCTGACGCCAGAATTTCAATGTGAAACTTATATTCTTGTCCATAGCTTTTAGTTCTTATAATTACGTGTTTGCACCTTAATAGCCTCGTACTCGAGCGGCTCCTTGATGAGTTCGGGCGCAGCTGCGTCGCTGCCCATGTATTTCAGACAACCTACGTAGAAGTAGTTCTCGTCGTCGCGCTTGGCCTCACCTTCCTCCGTCTGGTATTCCTCGCGGAAGTGACCACCACAGCTTTCGTTGCGGCTGAGTGCATCGTAAGCGATGAGTTTGCCCATAGTGAGGAAGTCGTCGAGGTGCACAGCCTTGTCGAGCTCCACGTTCAGTCCCTCGCGTGTGCCAGGAATGAAGAGGTTGGTGTCGAACTCCTTGCGCAGTTTCTCGATTTCCTGGATACCTTTCTCCAGTCCTTCCTTCGTACGTCCCATTCCGATGTACTCCCAGCAGATGTGTCCCAGTTCCTTGTGGATGGAATCAACTGAACGCTTGCCCTTGATGTTCATCAGACGTTCGATGCGGTCGTTGACAGCCTTCTCCACCTCAGCAAACTCCTTGCGGTCGGTGGACACCTTAGGCCAGATGGCCTGGTCGGCGAGATAGTTCTGTATGGTGTAAGGCAACACGAAGTAACCGTCGGCGAGACCCTGCATGAGGGCTGAAGCACCGAGTCGGTTGGCACCGTGGTCGGAGAAGTTGCACTCACCGATAGCGAACAGACCTGGAATAGAAGTCTGGAGTTCATAGTCCACCCAGATACCACCCATAGTATAGTGGATGGCCGGGAAGATCATCATCGGGTTGTAGTAGTCAACACCATTGACGGTCTTGCGCTTCTCGCCAGGGTTGACATCTGTGATTTCCTCGTACATGTCGAAGAGGTTGCCATAACGCTGAAGCACCACATCGATGCCAAGACGCTGAATGGACTCAGAGAAGTCGAGGAACACAGCCAGACCAGTGTTGTTCACACCGTAACCCTTGTCGCAACGCTCTTTGGCGGCACGTGATGCCACGTCGCGAGGCACAAGGTTACCGAAGGCTGGATAACGGCGCTCGAGGTAGTAGTCGCGGTCCTCTTCGGGGATCTCCCAACCTTCCTTCTTGCCTTCCTGCAAAGCCTTGGCATCTTCCAGCTTCTTGGGCACCCAGATACGTCCGTCGTTGCGGAGCGACTCCGACATCAGAGTCAGTTTCGACTGCTTGTCACCGTGAACGGGAATACAAGTGGGGTGGATCTGCACGTAGCAGGGGTTGGCGAAGTAAGCACCCTTGCGATAGCACGACATGGCGGCTGTCACGTTGCAGCCCATGGCGTTGGTGGAGAGGAAGTAAGTGTTGCCATATCCACCAGTGGCGATGACCACTGCATTGGCGGAGAAACGCTCCAGCTTTCCAGTGACGAGGTTCTTGGCGATGATACCACGTGCACGACCGTCAACAATCACGAGGTCGAGCATCTCATAGCGGGTATAGAGTTTCACCTTGCCGGCCTGCACCTGTGCGCTGAGGGCAGAATAGGCACCCAGCAACAACTGCTGTCCAGTCTGGCCTTTGGCATAGAAGGTACGGCTCACCTGGGCGCCACCGAAAGAGCGGTTGGCGAGTGTGCCACCATACTCACGTGCGAAAGGCACGCCCTGTGCCACACACTGGTCGATAATGTTGTTCGACACCTCAGCCAGACGATAAACGTTGGCCTCACGAGCGCGGTAGTCACCACCCTTCACAGTGTCGTAGAACAGACGATATACGGAGTCACCGTCGTTCTGATAGTTCTTGGCTGCGTTGATACCACCCTGTGCTGCAATGGAGTGAGCGCGGCGTGGAGAGTCCTGAATACAGAAGTTCAACACATTGAAACCCATCTCACCGAGCGAAGCGGCGGCAGAAGCACCTGCCAAACCAGTACCCACGACAATGACATCGAGTTTCAGTTTATTCTTTGGGTTTACCAGACGCTGATGTGCCTTGTAGTTGGTCCATTTCTCAGCCACTGGTCCTTCCGGTATCTTTGAATCTATTTTAACCATAGTGTTTATCCGAGATTTAAGTTATTAATTATTTACCACAGCAAGCACCAGCGGCGTTGGCACAATTCTTGGCACATTCGCAAAGGTCGCCATGTCCACAATTGCATTCAGCACCGCAACCGCAGCAAAGCGAGGGTGCACATCCAAGTGCAAAACCAAGGATCACTGCAATGAACATCAGGCACAGCAGAGTGACATAGATGATGCCGATGATTTTCCAGCGGTTGAACCAAATGTGTCCGCTCCAGCCAATAGTCTGAATGGCGCTCCAGAAACCATGGGTGAGGTGGAACCACAAAGCGATGATCCAGATGATGTAGAGGCAAACGAACACAGGCTGGTTGAACGTGTCAACAATCCAAGCGAAACCATCGGATGGACTATGAGCAAGCCCTTTAACGCCTACGATTTCAGCAAACATCATGTTGTACCAGAAGTTGAACAGGTGGAGCAACAGACCGAGCAGAATGATGATACCCAGCACGAGCATGTTCTGCGAAGCCCATTCCACCTTGGCTGGCTTGTCGGTCACGTCGTAACGGTTGTTGCCACGAGCCTTACGGTTCTGGATGGTGAGGATGAAGGCATAGACAATGTGGATCAGGGCCAGGGCGGCCAGAGCCAAAGTCGCAACCACTGCATACCAGTTCGCTCCTAGGAACTCGCAAATCATGTTGTAGCCCTTTGCAGAGAAGAGAGCCACCACATTCATGCACCCATGGAACGTCATGAATAGAATAAGCGCGATGCCAGTCACCGACATCACCACTTTTCGTCCAATAGATGAATTAAATAACCACATAAAATGTTGAATTTGAAATTATTAATTTGTTTTGCTTTTTCTGTTAGTTTTACACCATTTTGGATTTTGAGGTCAACAAAGTTGGCTCCATCCCTGCGGGTAAAGCCTTGTCTATGGGTTTGCACACGTCATAACAAATGCAAAAATAACTTAAATAATGGACTTATACAAACTATTGGGGATATTTTTTTGCGATAAACTGATTTATCTTGCACATCTTTGCCCCTAAAGACACTCTTATTGTGGTATAAAAAGTGTAATTTTGCCGAACATTTGGTCGGCACAGTACGAAATGCCTCCCTGAATGACAGTGTAATCAAGATTGAAGAATGACAACAGAAAAGAAATACATCATCGACCAATGGTTCGATTCGGAAGATGTGGCCAAAGCTGGTCAGTTGCTTGACCAGAGCCAGCACATCGTCATCTCCGCCCACCATTCGCCCGACGGCGACGCCGTGGGTTCATGCTTGGGCATGGCTGCCTACCTGAAAGGCAAGGGCAAGGACGCGACAGTGATCCTGCCCAATGCTTTCCCTTCTGTCTTCCTCTGGATGGAGGGAGCCACCGACACCCTGCTCTACGACCGACACAGGCAGAAAGCAGATGAAGCGATAGCCCAAGCCGACCTCATCATCTTCCTCGATCTCAACGCCACCTACCGCATGCTCGACCTCGGCACAGCGCTTGCCGACAGCCATGCCCACAAGATGGTCATCGACCACCACCTCAATCCCGACATCGCCTGCGACGTGATTTTCTCCTACCCCTCCGCCAGTTCGGCATGCGAGTTGGCCCTTCGGCTCATCCATGCCTTGGGCGACTACGAGCAGATCAGCAAGGCCTGCGCCGAAAACCTCTGCACGGGCATGATGACCGACACAGGCGTGTTCCAGTACAACTCCAACAACCCCGAGTTCTTCGTCCTCCTGGCCATGCTCATCGCCAAAGGCGCCGACAAGGACATGATCTACCGCCGCGTCTTCCATTCCTACAACAAGAGCCGCTACCTCCTGCTCGGGCTGATCCTCAACGAGAAAATAGAGTATCTCGACGAGCTACACACCTCCATCTTCACCCTATCGAGAGAGGAGATGCAGAAGACGGGCTACGTGAAAGGCGATGCGGAGGGTTTTGTGAACCTGCCACTTGAGATCAAAGACATGCGGCTGAGCATCTCCCTGCGAGAAGACCAAGAGCAATCGCCGCTGGTGCATGTGTCGATACGCAGTGTCGATAGCATCCCCGCCAACGAGATGGCAAGCCGCTTCTTCAACGGTGGTGGCCACTTGAACGCCGCCGGCGGACGACTGGAATGCACGCTCGAAGAAGCACATGCCATCGCACTCAAAGCCTGCGAGGCATTTGCGGAATACTTGAAATAACGTCCAAATCAACCTAACATACACAAATGGAGAAACAACGCATCATCTTATCAGAGAACATAGAACAGGAACTGACCACGACGATCGGCATGTGTGAGCACGACCGCATCTTCCTGCTGGTTGACACCACCACCGAACAGCTCTGCACACCCCTGCTGAAGCACATCGAAGCCTTGCGCAACATTCCACATATTATTATAGGAGCCACCGACACCCACAAGACCCTCGACACACTGGCCCAAGTGTGGACAGCACTGGGACAGGGAGGTGCCACGCGCCATTCCCTGCTCATCAATCTCGGTGGCGGCATGGTGACCGACTTGGGTGGGTTTGCCGCCTCCACCTTCAAGCGCGGCATCAACTATGTGAACATCCCCACCACCCTACTCTCTATGGTAGATGCCTCGGTGGGAGGCAAGACGGGCATCAACTTCAACGGACTGAAAAATGAGATTGGAGTGTTCAACTCCGCACACACTGTGATTCTCGACACCGAGTTCCTTCGCACGCTCGACCACGAAAACATCTGCTCAGGCTATGCCGAGATGCTCAAGCACGGCCTCATCAGCAATCGCGAGAACTGGGCAGAGCTGGTCAACTTCGACCTCGACCATGTGGATTACAAGCATTTACAGGACATGGTGGCGACGAGTGTGGCCATCAAGGAGCAAGTGGTCACCGAAGACCCACTGGAAAAGGGCATCCGCAAGGCTTTGAACCTCGGTCACACAGTAGGGCATGCCTTCGAGAGTCTGGCCCTCCAGCAAAACCGTCCCGTGCTGCACGGATATGCCGTGGCTTGGGGACTTGTCTGCGAACTGTATCTCTCCGCCATCAAGACCGGCTTCCCACATGATGCACTTTACCAAACCGTGCAGTTCATCCGCGAGAACTACGGACGATTCGACATCGACTGCAAGCAATATCCCACAATCATCGAACTGATGACCCACGACAAGAAGAACACTGCCGGTATCATCAACTTCACCCTGCTCGGCGATATTGGCGACATCCGAATCAACCAGACCGCCACTCATCAGGAAATCGAAGAAGCCCTCGACTTCTTCAGAGAAGGATGAGGCCACTGACCAAATAACGTCAATAACGATAATAACGTCAATAACGATAATAACGAAATCAACAAAAAAAGCACGGTTTCATCGATGAAACCGTGCTTTTTTATTGATGGAATCTTCAGGAGATTAGAGCTTTGGACCAGCAGCCACAAGAGCCTTACCAGCCTCGTTGGTCTCGTACTTCTTGAAGTTCTTGATGAAGCGAGCAGCGAGATCCTTAGCTTTCTCTTCCCATTCGCCACGATCCTGATAAGTGTCGCGAGGATCAAGGATACCCCAAGCCACACCATCCAACTGAGTAGGAACAGTGAGGTTGAAGTAAGGAATAGTCTTCTTTGGAGCATCGTCGATAGAGTGGTTGAGGATGGCGTCGATGATACCGCGAGTATCCTTGATAGAGATACGCTTGCCAGTACCGTTCCAACCTGTGTTCACCAAGTAAGCCTTAGCACCGCTCTTCTGCATCTTCTTCACGAGTTCCTCAGCATACTTAGTTGGGTGCAACTCGAGGAATGCCTGACCGAAGCAAGCGGAGAAAGTAGGAGTAGGCTCAGTGATACCACGCTCTGTACCAGCGAGTTTTGCTGTGAAACCAGAGAGGAAGTAGTACTTGGTCTGCTCTGGGTCGAGGATTGATACTGGAGGCAGCACACCGAAAGCGTCGGCGCTCAGGAAGATCACCTGCTTAGCGTCTGGACCAGCGCTCTTGCCGTTCACCTTCTTCACGATGTTGGTGATGTGGTCGATAGGATAAGAAACGCGAGTGTTCTCAGTCACGCTCTTGTCAGCGAAGTCGATCTTGCCCTCAGCGTCAACAGTAACGTTCTCGAGCAGGGCGTCGCGCTTGATGGCGTTGTAGATGTCTGGCTCGCTCT
>CAMOWU010000091.1 GCA_946628545.1 uncultured Bacteroides sp.
CATTGAACATTGACCATTGAACATTGACCATTGAACATTGACCATTATTCATTGACCATTGAACATTGAACATTGAGGGCGCCCTGTGCCCGCCCTTTCAAGGGCGGTGTAATCATCTATAATCATAAATAATAACCATCGAAATATCAATCAATTATAATGGTTTATTAAAGTATTACTTTAGATGTTTTTGACATTGAATTGCATTTTCAGGATCTTAGCTACTCCTTCTTCATCATTGGTAGGAGCGACGAGGTCAGCGGCATCTTTCACTTCTTGGTCAGCATTGCCCATAGCCACACCCAATCCTGCCAGACGAAGCATGGGAATGTCGTTGTAGCAGTCGCCAAAAGCGATGAGTTGATCTGGAGTCAGAGACAGATGATCGAGCACCACACTCAGTCCTTGCCCTTTATTGATGCCAGGTGACACCACCTCAAGGAAGAACGATTCACTTCTATAAACGGTGAAGTCTGCGGGATGTGTTGCCAGTATGCGTCGTTCCAACTCGGCCAAAGGCGTGGGATCACCTATAATCATGCATTTGGAAATAGGGTAGGTGACCTCTTCCAAAAAACTATCCACCTTTCTGAAAGTCAGTCCATTTCGTTTTAAGGATTGCTCCATAAGTGGATTCAGCTCGCTTTCACTCACTAAATACTGGTCATGATAGCAAATGATGGCAAATCCTGCTTGGGTGGCGTAGTGATAGGCTGTGGCGATAGCTTCTGGTTCCAAGTAATTGGCATATACCACTTCCTTGGTCTGCCAATTCATCACCACACCTCCATTATAGGCCATCACGTAACCACCATAATCACCAAGGTGAAGTTGGTCGGCGATACGGGATGCTCCGAAAACGGGGCGACCTGTAGATATCACTACCTTGCAGCCTTGTTTTTGCAAAGCGAGAAGAAGTTGCAGCGAATTTGGCGTAATGGTTCGATTGGATGTCAACAATGTGCCATCCAGATCCAGAGCTATGATCCTGTATTCCAACATCGTTTATTTGTCTATTATTTGACCCACATTTTCCTGCCCTTCATGATATATATTCCTTTTTGCTGGGGGATGCCATTGAGGCGACGGCCATCAAGAGTGAAATATGTCTGCTGGTCCGAACTAAATGGTTCCGTCTCCGTAGGTATGGAGATATCCGTTGTGGGACTTTGTCCGTCCATGGAGAGGAAGGCCTCTTTGATGTAGATGGATGCCGTTCCACCAGCCATCATTCCAACTGTGTAGAGATGTGAAGGGTCGATGATGTGTCCTGAAGGTGTAACCATGTTGTGGAGATCGACAACGATGCTTTTCGACTTCACATCGAGCTCGTATGGTTCTGCCATCCAGAGTGTTTTTTGGTCGTAGATGCGTATTACTGTAGGATTGGTAGGAGTACGCAATAAATTGATGACGAGATAGTTGTAGGGCGACACGTCAATAGCGGCGGGGTAGTGCCAGCCACCGATTCCTCCAGTGACAGAAGTGAAGGTCGAAACCGAAGCCGCACTTTTCAAATTACCAGATAGATAAAGATCTGGTACGAAAGAGCCATCTTTCAAAGAGAAGAGTTCTTCTGCCTGACGTTCTTCACCAGCCTGAGCTATGGCCATCTGAGCAAGTGTTTCTGGAGAATAAAACTCTTCCTCCGTGAAGTCCTTCTCAGTGGAGAACCAGTCGATATCCACATGGCCTCCCAGAGCTTGGGTGGCGAAGTTAAAGATGTAGAACCTCTGTCCCACGAAGAAATCGAGCGTGTAGCCCATGGTCATCGACACGCCGAAGACACGCCAGTTCTCGTTGTCGTAGCTGTATTGATAACGGCAGGTATTGGTGCCGAAATTGAGAGCAGCCCTGAGATAGATGATGTCGTTGGTCAGTTCCGCGCCTGCCTTGGTCTCTGCCACTTTGTGGTTCTGGCTGTTGAAGGTGCAACGCTCGCTGTACAACACCTTTTTTCCATCTTGCATCTTGACGGCGATGAAGGAATAAGGTGTCTGGAAAACCGACAATCCGGCGACGTCGCCGTCGTGCATACCGCTTACGTCCATCTTGATTGTGCCATAGCACCATGAGTATTTGTTGGATGGAGTACCTTCGGGATTGAGTCCGATGATGCGTTGTGTGATGGAATTGCGGGCGGAGACGAGATGGTCGGTGACGGATGCTGTATAGAGGCGCAGGTATCCTGGACGCTCGGTGAGAGTCCATGCCTCGTTGACTGGGTTGTGGTTCCATTCCCATTGTTTTCCCAGTGATGGAGCGACGAAGGGGTCGTTGGTGGGGAGGTAAGTCCTGGGATGTTCGGCACCCACATTAGGTTTGCGATAGGGCTTGCTGTTCTTGCTCACGTCTATGCCGTTATTGCCGATGATGGGCCAGCCATTCTTCCAGACGACAGGCTCGAGATATGGAATACGTCCGATGGCGCCATTGTCCTTGAAAAGCACTGTCCACCATTCACCTGTCTGCGTCTCCACAAGTGCGCCTTGGTGGATGTGTTGCCGCTCAAACACTCTTCCCTGATGCTCTTCATACGGTCCCATGGGGTTCTTGGACCGGAAGATAGTCTGCGAGCCTTCCGTGCCTCCGTATGTGGCGTAGATGTAATAATAATCGCCAATATGGTACATGTGGGAGCCTTCACAGCCGTTGCCTACGGAAATGACCCTTTCGCTTGAGATTTTCTTCAGTGTCACGGGGTCGAGCTTGTTCACCCAGATATCGCCAATACCGCAGGCGACATAGAGGTAGCCATCGCCGTTCTCTCCATCGTCAAACAACCATCCGGAATCATAATAATGGTCGTTCATCTTCACCATACTCCATAGTCCTTCAGGGTCTTTGGCAGTGAGGAGAATGTTTTGGGTGTTGTCAACTCCAGACTTTCCATAGCAGATGAAGTAGAGGTAGAACTTTCCATCGTGGTAGTTCAGCGAAGCGGCCCATTGTCCTTGTGAATAGTGGTGCTTGCCATTCAAGAGGTTGTAGGCATCATTGTTGTCGATTCTCTCAAGAGGGTTGGCACAATATTCCCAGTTGACCAAGTCCTTTGATTTCAGGATGGTGGCACCTGGGAAATGATACATGGTGGTGCCGACAAAATAATACGTATCATCCACTCGGATAACGTCGCAATCTGGGAAATCGGCATTGACGATGGGGTTGATATATGTTCCATCGCCTTGGTCGGCTGTCCAATGGATTGTAAAAGGTTTCAATGTCTCTTGTGCATGGAGCATTGCACAGGAAAGGGTGATTGTCAATAAAGATGAAATAAATCTTTTCATATATCAGTATTTGTTTGATTTCTAAAAAATGGGTCACTTTCTCGCATCGGAGTCATTTGAAAATCAACCGATGGAATTTGGAATACAAGGCAAAATTAGCCATAAAAAACCAGAATGTCTTGTGATGAAGATACATTTATATGCAATTTTAGGGTGGGAAGTGAGGATAATTGCGGAAAATTGACTAATTTTGTACGATTTTTCTGAAACGGACAATATAAAACTCAAATAAATCAACATCAAAAGCAATGAACGTAAGTTATAAATGGCTTAAGGAATATGTGGATTTCGACATGACTCCCCAGCAGGTGGCTGACGCATTGACCAGTGTAGGTCTGGAAGTGGATGCCATCGAGGAAGTGCAGTCGATCAAAGGTGGACTGGAAGGCTTGGTCGTAGGCGAAGTGCTGGAATGTGAGGCACATCCCAACAGCGACCACATGCATGTATGCAAGGTCAACCTCGGTGACGGTAAAACAGAACAGATTGTTTGTGGCGCACCCAATGTGGCTGCTGGTCAGAAAGTGATTGTGGCCACTCTCGGCACCAAACTGTATGATGGCGACAACTGCTTCACCATCAAGAAATCGAAGCTACGTGGTGTGGAGAGCAATGGCATGATCTGCGCAGAGGACGAAATAGGTGTCGGCACCGACCACAGTGGTATCATTGTGCTGCCTGAAGACGCGCCAGTAGGTATGCCTGCTGCCAAGTACTACGGTCTGGAGAGCGACTGGGTGATAGAAGTCGATATCACTCCCAACCACTCCGATGGTTGCTCACACTGGGGTGTGGCACGCGATTTCTATGCCTACCTGCTGCAGCGCGGCGTGAAAACCGCTTTGCACCGTCCCTCTTGTGAGGACTTCAAAGTTGACAGCCACGACCTCGACATCGATGTGGAAGTGGTGGATCAGGAGGCATGTCCTCGCTACTGCGCTGTTTCGGTGAAGAACTGCAAGGTAGGGGAGAGCCCCAAGTGGTTGAAGGACCGCCTGACAACCATCGGACTGCGCCCCATCAACAATATCGTCGATATCACCAACTACATCATGATGGCATACGGTCAGCCTCTCCACTGCTTCGATGCTGATATGATCAAAGGCAATAAAGTGGTGGTCAAGACCATGCCCAAGGGCTACAAGTTCATCACCCTCGACGGAGTGGAGCACGAGCTGTCGGACCGCGACCTCGCTATCTGCAACACTGAGGAGCCCATGTGTATCGCTGGTGTGTTCGGTGGCAAAGGTTCTGGTACCTACGAGACCACGACCAATGTACTGTTTGAGTCGGCTTATTTCCATCCCACATGGATTCGCAAGAGCGCTCGACGCCATGGACTGCAAACCGACGCCAGCTACCGCTTTGAGCGCGGTGTGGATTCCGACGGACAGCTCTATGCCCTGATGCAGGCCGCATTGATGGCCAAGGAACTGGCAGGAGGAGAGATTGCCATGGAGATCAAGGACGTGAAGAACGACTACCTGCCCAAGAACGCCATCATCGACTTCAGCTATCAGTACTGTCACGACCTCATCGGCAAGACACTGCCTACCGACACCATCAAGAGCATTTGCATCAATCTCGGTATGAAAATCCTCGAGGATAACGCTGAAGGATTGAAGTTGGAAGTTCCAGCCTACCGTGTGGATGTTCAACGCCCCTGCGACGTGGTCGAGGAAGTGCTTCGCATCTATGGTTACGACAATATAGAGATACCCACTCAACTCAAATCGAGTCTGACGGTGAAAGGTCAGCTCGACAAGGAGAACAAACTCGCCAATGTCATCAGCGAGCAGTTGGTGGGTTGTGGCTTCAACGAGATCCTCAACAACTCCATCACTAAGGTGGCTTATTATCAGGACAACGAGACCTTTAAGGCTGAGAACGCTGTACGCCTCATCAATCCTCTGAGCCAGGACCTCGGTGTGATGCGCCAGACATTGCTCTATGGCGGTCTGGAATGCGTGAGCCACAACGTCAACCGCAAACGCCCGGACTTGCGTTTCTTCGAGTTTGGTAATTGCTACTATTATGATGCCGAGCGCAAGGATCCTGAGAAGTTGTTGGCATGCTATTCCGAGGACAACCACCTTGGCTTGTGGATCACCGGCAAGCGCGTGAACGGCAACTGGGCTCATCCCAATGAGGATTCAAGCGTGTGGGAACTCAAGGCCTACGTGATGAACATCTTCCAGCGTTTAGGTGTGCCATTCGGCTCATTGGTCTTTGGAGATCTCAAGAACGATATCTTCAGCAATGCCACAGTCATCACCAACCGCGCAGGAAAGACCATCGCCCAGTATGGCATTGTGGCAGGAAAACAGCTGAAGCGATGCGAGATCCAGCAGCCCGTCTATTACGCCGACATCAACTGGACTGCATTGATGAAGCTCATCAAGAAGAACAGTGTCTCCTTCCGCGAGATACCTAAGTTCCCAGCAGTGAGCCGCGACCTCGCACTGCTTGTTGACCAGAAGGTTGAATTTGCTCAGATTGAGGCTATCGCTTACCAAAGCGAGAAGAAGCTGCTGAAGGCCGTGTCGCTCTTTGATGTTTATGAGGGCAAGAACCTTGAAGCTGGCAAGAAGAGCTACGCCGTGAACTTCATCCTACAGGACGAGAGCAAGACCCTCAACGACAAGACCATCGACGCTGTGATGAACAAGATCATACAAAACCTT
Organism: uncultured Bacteroides sp.; assembly: GCA_946628545.1. Lineage (GTDB taxonomy): Bacteria > Bacteroidota > Bacteroidia > Bacteroidales > Bacteroidaceae > RUG11857. Next base: position 5,975 of record CAMOWU010000091.1, read on the forward strand.
CAGAAACAGCTCGACGCTAAGCTCCGATAGAACCCACCGAACCTATATCATGGTCCTTCCGACTTTGGTATAGGTTCGACTACAAATAGCCTGATGATGCGATACAAGATCTTCCGAACTTTATACTTCGTGTTGGTGGTGCTGTGGATAGCGCAAATCGCCTTTGGTGGATTCAATATCTACATCCTCATACCGACGGTTTGTCTTGTGTTGTGTTATTATTATATGAAAAAGGCTGAAAGAGAACAAAATTAATAAAGAACAATAATCATTTAAAGCATTTTACTCCAATGGGAAGAGCATTTGAATTCCGTAAGGCCAGAAAACTCAAGAGATGGGGAAACATGGCCAAGACTTTCACCCGACTGGGCAAGCAGATAGCAATAGCAGTGACCGAAGGCGGACCTGATCCCGACAGCAACTCGCATCTGCGCGCCATCATCGCCACCTGTAAGCATGAGAACATGCCGAAGGAAAACATCGAGCGCGCCATCAAGAACGCCATGGGTAAGGACAAGAGTGCCTACAAGACCATGACTTACGAAGGCTATGGACCTCATGGTGTCGCTGTCTTTGTCGATACACTGACCGACAACACCACCCGTACTGTGGCTGACGTGCGCAGCATCTTCAACAAGTTTAATGGAACCCTTGGTACTATGGGCTCTTTGGCTTACCTTTTCGACCACTATGCACAGTTCACCTTCAAGAAGAAAGAAGGCATGGACATGGATGAATTCATTCTGGAAGTCATCGAGTTTGATGTCAACGATGAGTACGACGAGGAATACGATGAGGATAAGGATGAGACAACCATCACGATCTATGGTGCTCCTAATCAGTTTGCCAACATCCAGAAATACCTGGAGGACAACGGTTTCGAGATCACCGCAGCTGAGTTCACCTACGTTCCCAACGATCTCAAGGAAGTGACTGATGAGCAGCGCGAGACCATTGAGAAGATGATTGAGCGACTTGAGGAGTTCGACGACGTACAGAACGTCTATACGAATATGAAGTAAGCATCCGCATAAGTCATCAATAAATAGGGTAGGGATGGCTTTCCATCCCTACCCATTTATATATCCAGCACACGATGGAGCCAGAAGTGAAGAAACAGCGCATAGAGTACATCGACCTGATGAAAGGATTCTGCATCATCGTCGTTGTAGCGATGCACTGCAATTTATATACGAATGTCGATCTAATAGACACATGGGTGTCTAACTTCCGTATGCCTCTTTATTTCTTTCTTTCTGGTCTTTTTTTTAAGAAGTATTCAGGTTTTACTGAATTTCTGGTTCATAAAGTCAATAAGGTGCTGATACCGTATTTCTTTTTCAGTTGGATTCCTTATTGTGCACTTTCATTTCTTTTCACCTCGAATTTCACAAATCCCTTATTCTGGCTCTTTGCACCCATCATGACCTACAATGGGGTTTTGTGGTTCCTTAAGAGTTTGTTTATAGCCCATCTCTTTTTTTATCTTTTCGTTCATCTGACCCAAAAGACTTCTGAAGCATTAAAAGTTGTGATCCTGTTCATCATCACACTTGTCAATGTCATTGTTGTTTCTTATGCTAAGAATTTTGCATTCATGGAAGGTTATTATTTCATTACCTACAGTTTCTTCAGTGCGGTGATGAGTCTTCCTTTCATGTATGTGGCTAATATCATTATGCGCCATCATCTGCTCAATAAAGAAATGACTAAACGACAGGAGATTCTCTTGATCATCTCTTCTCTTGCCATAGCCTTGGTTAGCGCCCAACATAGTGTTTGGTTCAACATAGCGTCTTTTGGTGATCATTTCATCTTCATGTATATCAGTGCACTTTCATCCATTTTTGCATTATTGATAATATGCAGATGGTTGACCAAGCTTCCTTATGTCTCTTATGTTGGCAGATATTCATTGATTGTATTGGGAACTCACTTTGCGTATCTGACGATTATCCGTCATTATGTCAATTGGCCTCCATATATTGAGTTTGTCATTATACTCATACTTATGCCACCAAGCATTTGGTTTTTCAAGAAATTCTTCCCGTATTTCACTGCACAGAAAGAATTAATCAAGTATAAACAATAGAATAGGATAATGTCAACAAATCAACTCGAACTGGTTGAGAACAATCAATTTAAATCCAAGCAACGGATAGAATACATCGACCTGATGAAAGGTTTTTGCATCATATTAGTGGTGTATTACCACTGCGTATTCTCATTTTTTGTGGAAGGTATAGATCTGGCGTTGAAAAACTTCCGGATGCCTCTATATTTCTTCCTTTCAGGTCTGTTTTTCAAGAAATACAATGGATTCACGGATTTTGTCGTCAGAAAGTCCAATAAACTGGTATTGCCTTATTTGTTCTTCTCAATTATACCATTCTGCCTGTTAGCTCCCTTGTTTTCCACCCACTATATGTCTCATGTTATCAATAGTGATTACCACAGCTTCATGTTTTGGGTGAATTCCCTTTTATCAACCAATAACATGCCTTTATGGTTCTTGAGAAGCCTCTTCATGACTTATATACTTTATTATGGTTTTAAGACTCTGACAGAAAAACGATCACAGTTGTTTCAAATCATCACACTTATCGTCATAACCATTCTTGTCTGGCTCATTACATTTTATTTACAAGATCCACAATTTCTTGCCATCCAAGAAAATATTCGATTGTTCATTACTAGTACTCTGGTTGTTCCATTTATGGTTTTACCGTTCATGTATGTAGCCGAATGGGTAAGAAAAACCAATTTACTAAACAAACAACTTACTGTAAAACAGGAGATTATATTATTAATTATTTCTATTGCTTTCATGATTGGCTTTGCACAGCCAAACGTCCTTTTTATCAATGCTCAATTCGGGAGAATTTATCCTTTTATGTTTATCAGTGCGTTCAGTGGAATCACAGCACTTGCTCTTATTTGCAAAAGAATTAACAGACTTCCTTACTTTTCATATTTAGGTAGATATTCGCTGATAGTTCTTGGCACACATTGGCCTTTTATTTTGGTCTTGAGAGCAATGCAAGTTAGAGTGTCTCTACAACTTCTAATCATTTTTGCCATTATGCCAATCACTATTTGGATCTTCAAAACTCTTTTCCCTTATTTTACTGCTCAAAAAGACCTTATTAAATTCTCAAAACATCAGAAATAAAAAACTTTTGTGCCAGTCGTTTTCTAATCGCCAAATTTGAATGTTATCAAGGAAGGGTAGTTGATCTTATCTTTTAATTAGATTATTCAAATTAAACATAATCATGATTATGTGTCAGAAGTAATGAAAAATATATGAACTGCAATTAAACCTTTTTAATAAATGGTTGTCAAAAAATAAAAAGGAAATTTTTCAATTTACATACAGTTTCTTTTAATCATTCTCGGATTTAGAAATTATTTACTATTATGATCACATATCATCAACGTCTGATTTCATTGATTTTTGCCGCCCTGTTCATGATTGTTGGCATATCTGACATTCATGCACAGTCGAAAGGCAAAGCCACGGTCACTGGTAGAATTTTAGATGCCGACACCGGCGAATCCATGATTGGTGCCAACGTCGTTATTACCGATGCAGAAGGAAAACATTTAGGAGGTGCTGTCACCTTGCGCGACGGTAGTTTTAGCATTTCTGCTTTGCCGACAGGAAAACTCAATGTCAAAGCATCCTTTGTTGGTTACACCGCCTACACGAAAGAAATCAACATTGAGCGACGTTCCCAACGAATGAGCATCGGTACAGTCATTTTGGCTCCCGACAATGTTTTGCTTGATGGCGCGACGGTCACAGGTGAATTGAAACAAGTTGTTGTCAAGGACGATTCCATTATCTACAATGCAGCGGCTTTCAAGGTGCCGGAAGGATCTGTGCTGGAGGAACTGATAAAAAAACTCCCTGGTGCTGAGGTTGGCGAAGATGGCAGCATCAAAATCAATGGCAAGAGTGTCACCAGAATATTAGTGGAAGGAAAAGAATTTTTTGGTAACGACCGCAATATGGCTATGAAAAACATTCCCACGGAGATTGTTGAAAAAGTAAAGACCTACGAACGCAAAAGCGACCTCACACGCATCACAGGCATTGATGATGGCGAGGAAGAGACCGTGATTGACCTGACCATCAAGAAAGGTATGAAACAAGGTTGGTTTGGCAACGTCGATTTGGCATACGGCACAAAAGATCGTTATGCAGAACGCTTTATGATCAACAGGTTTGCCGATAAGACGCAGGTTTCACTCGTGGGCTCATATAATAACACGAACGACACTGGTTTTCCAGGTATGGGCGGTCGTGGCCGAGGTGGCGGCGGTAGCGGTGAAACAAAAAGCGGCATGGCTGGTCTGAATCTCGCGCTTGTGAGAGGTGATGTGGAATTTGGTGGTAATGTACGCTATCGCAATACCAACAGTCATACTCAAACAAAAAGTTCCACTCAGAACTTTATCAGTACAAACGCCTCATTTTCAAACAGTATGAATAATGGCAGGAACAAAAACAACAGTGTGAATGGTGATTTCCGCCTGGAATGGAAAATTGATACGATGACCACCTTGATGTTCCGACCCAATTTCTCTTATACATCAGGCGACAGCGAAAGTGAGGGGGTGAATGCCACTTTCAACAACGACCCCTACTCCACTGAAGTTGATGACCCGCTCAACCAGATGGATAACATTCTGCACGATATCAAAATCAACTACAATAAGAACGCATCCAATTCCGAGAATAAAAACAAAAGTATTGGTGGTAACTTGTTGTTTAATAGACGCTTAAATACAAAAGGACGAAATCTGTCCATTCGTATGAACGGCAACTATTCCTCAACAGAAAACGATGGCTACAACACATCGCATGTCACCTACTACCAGCGCAACGACTCTACAGCACTCACCTACCGATACCGAGAGACGCCTAACTCCAACAAGAGTTTCTCCGCCGGATTCACCTATAGCGAACCTCTGGCAAGGGCGGTTTTCCTCCAGTTGAACTACAACTATCAGTACAGCAAAAGGCACAGCGACGGAAAAACATACGACCTGGGGATGATTGAGAACATGCTCGACAGTCTCGCACAGTTTGGCAACACCTTCCTGCCCTACAACTATCGCGACTATCTCGACTACGATCTCAGCAGATACACCGATAATGAGAACTTCAACCACAATGTGGAATTATCCGTCAGAGCCATTGGGGAACATTACAACCTGAACGTCGGTGTGCAGATGCAGCCTCAGCGCCAGAAGGTGGATTACGACTACCAGAATATCGACACTGTGGCATCGCGCAATTTCTTCCGCATCTCCCCCACCCTGAATTTCCGCTACCGTTTCTCACGCCAGGAGAACCTGCAGGTCACCTATAGAGGCAATACCCAACAACCTAACATCACCGACCTCTTCAATATGACCGACAACAGCAACCCACTGAACATTCGCCTCGGTAATCCCGACCTCAAACCGTCGTTCTCCAACAACTTCAACGTCAACTACAACAAGTCCATCATGGACTTGCAGAGAAGTTTCTACGGACGTGTGAGTTTCTCCAACACCCTCAATAGCATTTCAAACCGTACACAATACAACGAGGAAACAGGTGGAAGAATCACCAAACCCACAAACATCAACGGCAACTGGAACATCAACGGAGATGCAGGAATCAACACCCCGATCATTCTCAACCGACTGATGGTCAACTTCTCCACATCAGCTGGTTTCAACAACAGAGTGAGCTACATCTACCAGAACAACGAGTCGATGAAGAACAAAGTGAAAGACCTCAACCTGGGTGAACGACTCAGCTTCACTTGGAGAGAGGAATACTTCGACATCGTGCTCAATGGCAGTCTCAACTATACCCATTCACGCTCTCTTCTTGTTTCTACCAGCAACATGGACACCTACAGGTTCAATTATGGTATCTCTACCAATGTCAACCTGCCCATCAACCTGTCAATATCCACCAACATCAGCATGAACAGCCGCAGGGGATACAGCAGCAGTGCGATGAACACCAACGAACTGATATGGAACGCACAGGTGGCCTATCGATTCCTGAAGAACAAGCAAGCCACAATCAGCTTGCAAGCCTATGACATTCTTGCCAAACGAAGCAATATCTCACGCATGATTGATGCCACACGCCGATCGGATACAGAAACCAATGAAATCACCAGTTATGTGATGGCGCACTTCATCTATCGCCTCAATCTGTTTGGTACACGTGAAGCTCGTCGCAACATGCGCCAGGGTATGCGAGGTGACATGGACTTCGGAGGCGAGCGTTTCAATCGAGGCGAAGGCGGTGGCCGTGGTGAAGGCGGTGGCCGTGGTGGCTTTGGTGGCGGCCGAGGCGGTGGTGGCAACCGCGGAGGCGGTGGAGGCGGCTTTGGTGGCGGACGATAAGTCGGAAGAACAAAATATGAATAAAAAAGGAGGATTTGATACTGAATCTTCCTTTTTTTATATAAATTTGCACAATCAACTATTCATCAAACGAACGACTATGAAAGAATTTATGGACAAAGACTTTCTGCTCCAGACCGAGACGGCGCAGAAACTCTATCACGAACACGCATCCAAGATGCCAATCATCGATTACCATTGCCATCTTATCCCACAGCAAGTGGCAGAGGACAAACATTTCAGCTCCATCACAGAGGTGTGGCTTGGTGGCGACCACTACAAATGGCGTGCCATGCGCAGCAACGGCATTCCTGAGAAATACTGCACGGGTAAGGACACCACTGACTGGGAGAAGTTCGAGAAGTGGGCTGAGACCGTTCCATACTGCCTCCGCAACCCTCTCTACCACTGGACCCACCTCGAACTGAAGACCGCCTTCGGTATCGACAAGATCCTCAACCCCAAGACCGCAAGAGAGATCTTTGATGAGTGCAACGACAAGCTCAAGAACGACCCGTCGCTTACAGCCCGCGGACTGATGCGCAAATACCATGTGGAGACGGTGTGCACCACCGACGATCCTGTGGATTCGCTCGAATACCATATCGCCACCCGTGAATCGGGCTTCGAAGTGAGGATGTTGCCTACATGGCGTCCCGACAAAGCCATGGCTGTAGAGGTGCCTGCCAACTTCCGTGCTTATATGGAGAAATTGGCTGAGGTGAGCGGTGTGAACATCTCATGCTTCAACGACATGATCGACGCCCTTCAACGTCGTCACGACTTCTTCGAGTCGCAGGGTTGCAAACTCGCTGACCACGGTATCGAGGAGTTCTATGCCGAGGACTACACCGACGATGAAATCAATGCAATCTTCAATAAGGTTTACGGTGGCAAGGAACTGACAAAAGAAGAAATCTTGAAGTTCAAGAGCTGCATGCTCGTGAAGTTCGCAGAAATGGACTGGGCAACAGGTTGGGCACAGCAGTTCCACTATGGTGCTATCCGCGACAACAACACACGCATGTTCCAACTCCTCGGTCCTGACACAGGATTCGACTCCATCGGACAGTTCCAGACAGCTAAAGCCATGTCAAAGTTCCTCAACCGTCTGGCTACTGAAGGCAAACTCACCAAAACCATTCTCTACAACCTCAATCCTGCCGACAACGAAGTCATCGCCACGATGCTCGGCAACTTCCAGGACGGTACAATTCCCGGAAAGATTCAGTTTGGCTCAGGTTGGTGGTTCCTCGACCAGAAAGACGGTATGCAGAAACAAATGAACGCTTTGTCTGTACTTGGATTGCTCAGCCGTTTTGTGGGCATGCTTACCGACTCACGTTCATTCCTCTCTTATCCACGTCATGAGTATTTCCGCCGCACACTCTGCAACCTCCTCGGAACTGATGTGGAAAACGGAGAGATTCCTTATAGCGAGATGGATCGCGTCTGCCAGATGGTGGAAGACATCTCCTACAACAACGCCAAGAACTATTTCAAGTTTGGAGAATAATCCAACTCCCCTCCCCTTCAAGGGGAAAGGCTACGGGTAGGCGAGCTTGCTCGGGAATGGGGTGCCTGAAAGACGGGGTGGGGTCTATATTATAATTCCACCTCCCTAAT
>CAMOWU010000092.1 GCA_946628545.1 uncultured Bacteroides sp.
CCTCATGATGCAAATCATGCTATAACGCCACAAAGTTACAACTTTTATTTTATTTACTGAAGTTTCAGAATTAAAAATGGTTGTTATAAAAAGAACCAAGCTCATAAAATACCATACAGTTGGCACCAAAGCAATCGTCCATTTTGCTGATGGTTTTTATTTCTGTTCAAACACATGACTACTATTACCCCATCATTTACTCCTGAAACAAGCTACCGAATCAAACAAAAGTTCAAAAAACAATGATTTTTTTGGCATATAAATTATTATTTGTAATTTTGCATAATTTGAAAATGATTATTCACATAAAATGTATAGATATATCTTTTCTCTTCTTTTCTTTTTCCATCCATTTGGGATTATTCTTGCTGCTCCACTTTTTATAGATTCAGGCATCACTTATCAAGTGACTTCCGATAGTACCGTCAACATCATTGCTCAAAACGATAAAAGATGTAGCTCCCATATTAAGGACGATTCTCTATTGCTTATCCCTGCAAGCATTATACATAAAGGCAAGACTTACAATGTGGAATGTATTGAAAAAGAAGCGTTCATGACTTGGTGTGGGATTAAGAGTGTTATTATCAGCAACGGTGTTAAAGAGATCCAAGATGCAGTTTTTTCTGGTTGTGCAAATTTGGAATCCGTTTCCATTCCCGCCAGTATAAAGACAATAGGGAAATATGTTTTTAACTACTGTATAAAACTAGATTCAATAATAATAGACATTAACAATTCCGTCTTTGATAGTAGAAACGGCTGTAATGCTATAATCAGAACCGCAAATAATACACTTTTATATGCTTGTAATTCAACCATCATTCCCTCTTCTGTTGAGTCCATCTGTAGCTTTGCATATACGGGGCTGACTATGAAGGTTGTCAGCTTTCCTGATGGTCTGAAAGAAATCAGTGAATATGCAATCTACAATTGTGACGAATTAGAAAAAATTTATATTCCATTTACTGTAGAAGACATATCGCCAAAGTCATTCTTCTTATGCAACAATGTCAAAACAATATCAATTGACAACAAGAATGAGTTCTACGACTCACGAAATAATTGCAATGCGATTATTGACAAACATTCTGGAATTCTTATTTGGGGATGCAGTACGACAAAAATACCGTCAGGACTTAGTAAGATTGGAGAATACGCATTTATACATTGTGAGAAACTATATACTATAACCATTCCAGAAGGGATTGAACATATCGGGCAGTCGGCTTTTTGGGGATGCACTGCGCTTAAACATGTCGAGATTCCGTCTTCGCTCGTGAGTTTTGATGGTTATTCGCATTTTGCTTTTTGCACTTCATTAGATAGTCTTTTTATCCCTCAGAATGTCAATCACATTCCATCTGATATTTTTTCCGGATGTATTTCACTTGAGAGAATTGTTGTTGATAAAAGAAATAAATATTATGATTCTCGCGAGAACTGCAATGCGATAGTTTACACAGCTAATAATGAAATAATAGCTGGGTGCAAAAAAACAACTATAGTTGAGGGTATAAAATCCATATCTGCTTCGTCTTTCTATAAGACAGGCTTAACATCAATTCATATACCGTCTTCAATAGAGCATATTGATTCTACAGCATTCCGTGAAAATGAATATTGCAAAACCATTACCGTTGATAACAATAATATTAAATTCAAATCGGATAATTCCAATTCTATTATAGAAAAACACACAGGAAGAATGATTCTTGCTTGTTCAACAACAAACATTCTGCCCGAAGTTACACATATCGGAGGATTTGCATATGTTAATACACCTCGAATAATAATCCTTCCATCCAGTATAAAAACCATCGGATATGCAGCTTTTGCAAACAGCGATTTATTAGTATCAATTATCATTCCAGGTTCGGTCAAAACAATAGGGAGATTTGCTTTTGCGAACTGTAAACATTTATTAAATGTCGTTTTAATGAGCAATAATACTTTTGTTGACAAGAATGCTTTTGAAGGCTGTGATTTGTTAAATATGAAATCATGCAAATAAAAGGACAAAGACCTAAGGTATATACTCCTTTGTTTTTATATTTGGTTCACTGTGGGACCACTTGAATCGTTTTTTATTTTGGAGTTAACATAACATTCAATGATATAATCATTAATTTACATGATCAATAAAGTACGTCCTAAGAAATTTCTGGGCCAGCATTTCCTCACGGACATGGGAGTGGCGAGCCGCATCGCCGACACAGTGGATGCCTGCCCCGACCTGCCCATCCTGGAGGTAGGACCAGGCACAGGTGTGCTCACGCAGTTTCTCATCCCCAAGAACCGTGAGCTGAAGGTGGTGGAGATCGACTTCGAGTCCGTCCCCTATCTCCATGAGCATTTCCCCAGCCTGGGCAACAACATCGTCCAAGCCGACTTCCTCCGCATGGACCTCACAGAGGTGTTCGGAGGCCGTGAGTTTGTGCTGACCGGCAACTACCCCTACAACATCTCGAGCCAGATCTTCTTCAAGATGCTCGACAACCGACACCTCATCCCCTGCTGCACCGGCATGATCCAGAAAGAGGTGGCAGAGCGTATGGCCGCCGCTCCAGGCAGCCGCACCTACGGTGTGCTGAGCGTGATGCTGCAGGCCTGGTACGATGTGGAGTATCTGTTCACGGTGGATGAGCATGTCTTCAACCCGCCACCCAAGGTGAAAAGCGCCGTGGTGCGACTGACCCGCAGCCAGCGCAAGGAACTGGGATGCGACGAGCGTCTATTCCGCCGGATTGTCAAGACCGTCTTCACCATGCGACGCAAAATGCTGCGCAACGGCATGAAGCAAATCGTAGGCAAGGACAGTCCATTGCTCGACGACCCGATGTTCAACAGAAGACCCGAAGAACTGTCGGTAGAAGACTATATTTCACTGACAAACAGGGTAGAACCGCTGCTGAAATAACTTTTTTTTAGGAAAATTCACAAAAAACTGATTTTTTTCTTGCTAAGAACCGAAAAATTGCTAAATTTGTCGGTCAATAGACTTTTGCGCATCGCGCATAAGCTCAAAAAAGGCTATCTCATAACTTAAAACCTATTCAAGTATGGCTGAGATTAAAGATGCCGAGTTGAACGCTCAGATTGAGCCATCGGCAGAAACCCCGACCGAGGCACCCGCTGCCTTGGAAACTACTTCCAACGAGACTTCAACACAAGAAGTTTCGGCTCCAGATGTAGAAGTGGCTGCTGAAGCAGCAGTCCCTGAAGAGAACAACATGGCGGAAACGCCTGAAGTAGAGACAGCTGATGCTCCAGCAGAAGCAGAAGCTGCAGTAGAAACAACCACAGCTGAGGCACCAGAGGCAGAAGCCACAGAAGGAACCGAGGAAAAGGCGCTGGAAGAGGCTGCCCCCGAAGTGGGAATGCCCTACTTCAAAACCTTCGCAGAGGTGATAGACCACGCCAAGGCTATTGTGGAAAGCGATGCTGAGATCAGCTCAAAAGATGAAGCCGCTCTCAAGTCGCAGTTCTACCGTCTGCACCGTGCAGCCAACGAGGCTGACTACCAGAAGTACATGGAAGCAGGCGGCGACCCCGAAAGCTACCAACCCCTGGCTTGCCCCGAGGAGGACGAGTTCAAAGAGGTGATGGCACAGCTGCATAGCAAGCGTCAGCAGCAGCAAGCCGAGATTGAGAAGCAGAAGGAGGAGAACTACACCAAGAAACTGGGTATTGTCAACCAAATCAAAGATATAGTCGCCAACTCCGACGACATCAATCGCTCCTACGGCGATTTCAAACAACTGCAGCAACAGTGGCAGGAGACAGGTCCTGTGCCACAGGACAAGGCCACAGACCTGTGGAAATCCTATCAGGTGGCTGTGGAGTCGTTCTACGACACACTCAAACTCAACAATGAGTTCCGCGCCTACGATTTCAAGAAGAACCTCGAACTGAAAACCGCTCTTTGCGAGCGCGCCGAGAAACTGGCCGAGATGACGGATGTCATCGCCGCCTCAAGGGCCCTTCAGGACCTCCACCAGCAGTTCCGTGAGATTGGACCTGTGGATAAGGAAAAGCGCGAAGAGGTGTGGAACCGCTTCAAGGCCGCTTCGACCATCGTCAACCGCCGTCACCAGGAATTCTTCGAACAGCGCAAGAAACAGGAGGAGCAGAACTTGGCCGACAAGACTGCTATCTGCGAAGAACTGGAACAGATTGACACCACCGGCCTCAAGACGTTTGCTGAGTGGAATACCATGACCGACACCATCACTGCCCTCCAGGCCAAGTGGAAGACCATCGGTTTCGCTCCGCAGAAGATGAACGAGAAGATTTACGAGCGCTACCGCGCGGCTTGCGACAAGTTCTTCTCGCAGAAGACCGAATACTTCAAGAAGGTGAAGGACACGCTGAACGCCAACCTCGACCTCAAGAAGGCACTATGTGAACAGGCTGAAGCACTGAAGGACAGCACCGACTGGAAGGCCACGACAGAGGCCATCAAGGAACTCCAGAAGAAATGGAGGGAGATAGGCACTGTGCCCAAGAAGTTCAGCGACACCATCTGGAAGCGCTTCAACGCTGCCTGCGACGCTTTCTTCGATGCCCGCAAAGCCGCCAACTCCGGCCAGCTCAACGAGATGAAAGCCAACCTGGAGAAGAAGCGCGCCATCATCGAGAAACTCAAGGCCATCGTGCCTGAAGAGACTCAGGAAGACCTCCGCGACCTGGTGCACAGCTTGCAGGACGAATGGAGCGAGATCGGCCACGTGCCTTTCCGCGACAAGGACAAGATCTATGCCGCCTACCGCGAGCAAATCGACCGTCTCTACAAATACGCCAACACAGAGGCTTCCCGTCGCCGTGTCAATCGCTTCAAGAACGAGATCAAGGGCGATGGCAACAGACTGCGCGAGCGCTTGGTTCGCGAGTACGAGATCCTCAAGAACGAGATCAAGACCTATGAGAACAACCTCGGTTTCCTCAACCTCTCATCCAAGAGCGGCAACTCGCTCATCGAGGAGCTCAACCGCAAGGTGGAGAAACTGAAGAGCGACCTCCAGGAAATCGTTCAGAAGATCAAGGTCATCGACGACGCAGCAAAGAACGAGGAGAACAAGGAAGAACAAGAGTAGTCGTGTTTCGACTCCTATCCAATAATTTCGGGGATGCACTTTGTCAAGGTGCATCTCCGAAATTGTTTGTAATAATGACAGGTATAACCGAATAAATGCAAGTGGGGTACGCAGGCATCCTGCCTGCGATTGTTTCGAAGAAACAACAAAAAACACACTAGTCATTGTTGCTTTTTCTTACGAATTGGTGGAATTGTCGTAGGCAAGATGCCTGCGTACCCCGCGTAAGTATCAATCATTTGTCACGAATCAGCCCTAAGGAGGAAAGGGGAATAGGAGGGCATGTTGAGAGAGAGGGCGCGGACGCGACACGTCGCGTCCCTACAGTTCCGACAGGGAGAACTCGATGGTGCAAGTGTTGCCCGACTGCATGCCCACGTACTTGTAGGCGATGCCTTTGTTGGCCTTTTTGCAGAGGTTGATGAAATCCTTGAAGGCAGGATCAGGGTTGTTGAAGACTGCATTCCGCATGTTCTCCTTCATTTGGTCCCTCATATCCACCAGTTTGTGGAAAGGCACCTTCGTCTCGTCAATCTGATACTCGTAGGTGGCGAAGTCGCCCTGGATGGAGAGTTTGGTCATGGTGGTGGCTTCATCCACCGCCATAGGCGCTTGCTGGTTGGTCACGCTTATGGCGTTCTCCAGCATCTTGAGCGGGTTGGCATACGCCTCCCCCGACTTCCTGGCATTGTTGATCTCCTCACTGGTGAGGGTGAACTCCATTTCCTTGCCCGACTCCTTTCCCTTCCAACACAGTTTGAGGTTGGCTCCTGAGCCGAGCATCTCGTCCAGTGCCTGCTTGAAACTACCCTCGGCAGTGGCCATTGTACCATAGGCCATTTCCTTGAGCAATTCGGTGTTTTTCCTCATCACGTCGATGTTGAAAAGTTTCTCGTCCATCAGGTAGTGGATGACAACGGTGTTGGTGGCCTCGTCGTACGAGATGTCGGTCATTTCACCCGCCATGCCAATAGAGACGGGGCACTCTTTCTTAGCTTCCTGGATGGAACGCTTCAATCTACTGTCTTCCTTGCACGATGCCATCAAAAGCGTCATGACGACGATGGCGGCAGTGAGCAGCATGCTTACATTTTTTCTCATTTTCTTTTTCAGTCCTGTTGTTTGGTTTTGAAATGTAAAGTTATGAAAGATTGGTGAAACACCCAAATTTTCCATGCTTTTATTTCCATCCCGACACTCATCTGATCATTTTTTCTGCAGTATTCCGACAATGACCAGCAGGTAGCCAGCCAGACACAGTATCGGGGCAACAACAATCCTTGTGGTCGAGAAGATGTCGGGATTGAAAGCCTCCAGGGTGTTTCCCTGTCCCGACATCAAGAAATAACCGATGGCTATCAGGACGCAAGCCACGATGATGATGGCACGGCCTCGCTTGCCGAAGAAGTCATGACACTCAGTTTTGTTGGAGTTGCCTGATGTGGGATCCACAACAGGAGAAGTTCGATGGTAGTCAGTTTTATTGGACATATTGCTCATAACGATTGTAAGGGGTCTTCTATAAATTGTCTTTCTGAAAATTTGGTGGATTGGTCCCGTTATATTGTTGAAGGAGTTCTGTTCTGTGGAATTGCTGTGCCATGACAAGCGCATGCTCCATGGTCTGTATCCATATATAATAGGAATGTAAGGATCCTTGGCGGCGAGATGGACGTATGGTTTCTATCCAGGAGAGCCACTCATCGGAGCGCCGTAGCAGATCAGATACGATCTCGTCGCCCCATTGCGACTGGCCGGCGAGATAATAACAGTGCGCCATGGAAAGAGCCGACTCAGTGTAAGGCACATTCTCCTTGGGCATTTCCTGCTTCCACTTCTGGCAGACAGCCATAGCCCGCTGAAGGTCTTCCTGCCGGAGAAGCGAGTCGATAAGCGCTCCCATCACCAGATGATGTGTATAGGCCAGGCGTTTCACGTCCTCATCCACATAGATACCTTTCTGGCTCAGGCCTCCATAACGGAAGCGGTGCATGACGTTGTCGTAGAGCCTGTCAACATCCACCTGCTGGCCTTTGGCAGTAGGAGAGATGCGATAAGCGAGTCCCTCCAGCACCACATGGTCGCGGAGAAACGGAAGGATGCTTGGCCCCATGCTGATCGACATATAAATCGGACGGTTCCAGTCGGCTTTCGACAACATCTCCAGCACCATCAGGTCACTTTTGAACAGCCTCTTGACGCCTTTCAGTGAGATGACCATCACGCCACTGTCGGAACTGATGGTGACGCTGTCGGTGGGTATGCACTGCATTTCCTCACGTTCGCTGAGCACCCATTTGTCGATGATGTTGCGCAGTTCAAACGGATTATCCCCCAGCATTTCCCTCGCCTCCTCGGGATGCTCCGTCATGAATGTGATCACATCCTCCTTCAGTTCGGGACGCACAGGCACATCCTCCCTCCTACCCTCTTGGTAGTCTTCGTGGCTCCAGCTGATGGGGAGTGGAGGCGAGTCGTAGGCAGGCCTCTTCATTTGGTCAATATACCAGTCTGTGTGCAGATACTCAAGGTTGCAGACGCGGGTGTCGGTACGCACACCCTCCACCTCATGATTGTACCAAAGAGGAAACGTGTCGTTGTCGCCGTTTGTGAATATCAGAGGATGTCCCTCCCTTTGCATGCTCTCGAGATAATTGGCTCCGAAGTCACGGCAAGTGTAACGCCCCGAGCGGTCGTGGTCGTCCCACGTCTGGCTCACCATCTGCAAAGGCACCATCAGACAGGCTACGGCACCGGCGAGGGCAGACGTCAGACTCCGTCCTTTGAGCAGTTTGCGCAGAAGGGCGATCACGGCTCCGGCACCTATTCCAATCCATATCGCAAAGGCATAGAAGGAGCCAGCGTAGGCATAGTCGCGCTCACGTGGCTGCAGTGGTGTCTGGTTGATATAAACCACGATGGCCAGTCCCGTCATCACAAACAGCAGCATGACAATCAGCAACTGCCTTCTGCCCTCACGTCCTCTCCGCCATTGCCAGACGATGCCCAACAGTCCCAGCAGAAGCGGCAAGGCGTAGAACACATTGCGGCCTTTGTTCTGCAACAGGTCGCTGGGCAGTTTGGCGGTATCACATCCCAACAGCAGATCGTCGATGACTTTGAATCCTGTGATCCAGTTGCCATGTTCCGCTTCACCATTTCCCTGTATATTGTTCTGCCGCCCCACGAAGTTCCACAGGAAGTAGCGCCAATACATGAAGTTCACCTGGTAGGTGATGAAGAAACGCAGGTTCTCTCTGGCAGTGGGCAGATGCCCCTCCTTCTCGACCCCTCCCAGCCAGTCCTCGTATGCCTGTGCATGTCGGATAGAGTGCATCCGCGGGAAGAACATGTTGTCCTTGAACTCATTTCTGATGTCGTGGCGTATCACCTCATATTCCCGTTTCATCGGGTCAGATGAAGGTCTGTATATCGGTTTTCCCTGCTTGAGTTTCGGCACCAGATAGTTACCCCTCGCCTCATAATCCAGTTCGCTGCAGTAGGCAGGTCCGTAAAGAAGCGGTGTGTAGCCATACTGCTCACGATTCAGGTAACTGCCCAAGGCAAAGATGTTTCCGGGTTCGTTCTCGCACATTGGTGTCAGCGCATTGGCACGGATGAAGATGACGCCATAACTGCTGTAGCCAGCCAGTATCATCAGCAGGCAAGCGAGCGACATCTTCAGTCCTCTCCGACACGCCTTACTATAGGCGAGGATGAGACCGCCCACCAGCAGGATGATATACACGATGAGTCCTGTGTGATAGGGACAACCCAAGACATTGGTGAACAGCAATTCGAACCAACTGCCCGCCCAAACGACACCGGGTATGATTCCATAGAGAATGACCGCAACGAGGAGTCCACCCGCCAACAGGGTTTTCAGTAATCCCATCCAAGTGACACGCTTGGCGCGACGGTAATAGACCACGAACGACATCGCGGGAAGGCAGAGCAGGCAGAGCAAGTGGACACCGATGGACAAACCTGTGATATAGGCGATCAGGATCATCCATCTGTCGCCCTTCGGTGTGTCGGCTTCGTCTTCCCATTTCAATATCAGCCAGAACATCAAGGCCGTGAGGAAACTGGAAAAGGCATAGACCTCGGCTTCGACTGCCGAGAACCAGAATGTGTCGCTGAAGGTGTAGGCCAATGCGCCAACCACACCGCAGGCCTCGATGCCGATGGCGTGTGGAAGGGAGATGAGGGCGACATCCGTAGCCATCAGTTTGCGAGCGAGATGAGTAATGGTGAGGAAGAGGAAAAAGATGCAACCCGCGCTCAAGAGCGCGGACAGGATATTGACCATCAACGCGACATGGGAAACATCGCCAGCCAACTGGGCGAAGAGGTTGGACAACAACATGAAGACAGGTGCCCCAGGCGGATGACCTATCTCCAATTTGTAGCCACAGGCGATGAATTCAGAACAGTCCCACAAACTGGCTGTGGGCTCAACGGTCAGACAATAGACCACGGCGGCAATGGCGAAGACGAGCCATGCCGTGAGGATGTTGATTTTTGAGAAAGTGGATTGTTTCATGTTGCTTTGCTCGTTTTTTCGGCAAAGCTAACAACAATCGCTCAAAGGGCGGAAAAAAACTGTCTGACATTTGTCTGACATTTTGCAGTCAGACTTATTGTCGGTTTTCAACTATTTGATTATCAATCGGTACGACCTACCCCTGTCGGACTCGATCTTCAGGTCGGAATGTTGCTCCAACACGGGCTTCAGCCTTCGGACGAGTGTGTAGAGTGTCTCGCTGGCATCGGGTTTCCCAGGCCAGAGTGCGGCACAAATCTCCGTTTTCGACAATGTGTATGCAGGAGACTGGAAGAACATCTCCATCAGCTGTTGCTGCATGGGGGTCAGTTGCACGGCATTGCCAGTGGTGGCAAAGAACCTACGCTCAACCTCTGAATAGGTCAGTCCACCAAAGCTGTTACCTTCAATGGCACAACCGTTACCGTCAATGGCAGCTACCACGGATAGGGTCTGTGTCTTCCGATACCAAGTGAAAAGGGCCCACAACACCGTCAGTGTCCACAACAAGGCTGCGGGACGCTGGTCGGACATGCTGAAGATGGCGGCCTCGGAACAACGGGCGTAGGCCTTGAACTTCTGGCCATGCGCATCGACAGCCAGTGTGGCCTTTCCTCGCAGTTCTGCAATCTGCAGGTGGCTGTTGAAAGTGCGAAGGGTGTCGATGCTGATGACGTCACTCTGTTGTTCCTGCATGGTGATGGCCAATGCCCTGTCCATATCCTCGTTGACCATGCGACGCGTCGCACGGTAACGGTCGAGGCTGGTCAGGCCAGATGCCAAGAACAGCGCAAAAAGCACAATGGCTGCATACTGTTGTTTCATATAGCTGAAATAAGAATGATTTATTCTTCCGTGGATTCCCCGGTTTCGATGCCAACGGACTTCATGAGATATTCCTCGGCGAGCTGCAGGTCTTTGGGACCTCCTATGCCGTTGCGGTAGAACTCGGACAGGAAGGTGTAGGCATCGACCACACCTTGTTCGGCTGCCTTCTCCATATAGATACGCGCCTGTTCGTGGTTCTTCTTGATATACTGGTTGCCGTAGTAGTAATAATATCCGAGGGAGTAGTATGCCGCCTCGTTGCCATCCCTACCGGCCAGTTCAAGATATTTCATGGCCTTTTCGAGACTGACGGGTCGGTTGGCTGTTCCAAGGTAGTAGGAGAAGAGTTCGTAGGACGCCCCACCCTGACCGGCCTCAGCCGCCTCTTCCAGATAGCGCACGCCCTCCTTCTTGTCCATCTCGCACCCTATGCCCTCCATCAGCACATGACCGAGCACTGCCTTACCTGACGCGGATCCATATTCAGCAGCCTTGAGCAGGTACTGGTAGCCTTGTTCATCGTTCTTCGGCACTCCTTTTCCCGTGATGCACATCACGCCAAGCCTGGAATAAGCCTCAGCATTGTGCAGCAGCGCCGCCCGTTCCAGCAACTGGATGCCTTTCTGCACATTGCGCTGCTTGGCGTATGCCTCATTGTCGGAGAGGTGGATGGCAGCCAGTGCCAGCATGCAGTCCTGGTCGCATCCATCCACACCCTTGCCATACCATTTGACCGCTGCCGGCAAGTTGACCTTGGTGTCGGGCCTTCCATACTGGAAGATCTCACCCAGACAGAAGGCGGAGTACTTCGACCCGTGGTCGTAGGCCTGCTGGAAAAGTTCGATGGCTTTTTTCTCGTTGACAGCCACAGCCGACGAACCGTTGAGGTAGAGTTGCGCCATCTGGTACAGATAGACGTAGTTCTCCTTGTCTTCGATGGTCTGAAGGATTTCGTAGGCCTTGTCCTTATCCTGAGCGACGATGGTGTCGAGCCCCCAGAAATAGACCCCTGCATAACGAGCCCTGACATAGGCGTTCTTCGACGCCTCGCCCAACGCCTTGAGGCTGTCGAAACCAGCGACGTAGTCTTTCTGCTGTCCGTAGAGTCCGCCTATGACCGAGAGGGCGAGGTCGCACTTGGCCTCCTCGCTACCCTTGTCGGCAGCCTGCCGGAAGAGTTCCAAAGCTTTCTGCTCATTGATTTCCGTACCAAGTCCCTGCGCATGAGCACGCGCCAAACGGTAGGTGGCATGCACATTACCATTCTGCGCCGCCTTACTGTAGATATCGAATGCTTCGATGTAATTATTGTCGAGCCACATCAAATCGGCTTTCTGCATCTTATCCTCGCACGAAAGCATCGCCAGTGTCACCACCAGCGCAAAACAAGTCCTGAAAATCTTCATACAATTCTTACTAAGTTAGTCATCAAAGCCGGCATTGAGGCATCGTCATGCCCAAGCAGGCATCATTCCTTGGAGTGCTGCTCTTCTTCCTCCCTGGCACGCTTGTGCATCTTGTGCAGGATGAAGTTGAAAGCCTCGAAACAGATCAGCACCAGCACGGTGCTCACTGCTGCCACCACATACATACCCACACCGCATGCCATGCCGATGGCGGCTGTCACCCAGAGTCCGGCAGCCGTGGTCAGTCCGCGCACCACATTCTTCTGCAGGATGATGGTGCCGGCTCCGATAAAACCAATGCCTGTGACAACTTGTGCGGCAATGCGAGCGGGGTCGAGCCTCAAGGCATTGATATGGTCTCTGACATTGGACTCATGGGCCAGCGACTCCTCCATGAAGAACTCATAGTCGAATCCGTGAACAGAGATGATCATGAACAACGCCGAGCCGAGCGCCACAAGCACATGGGTTCGGAATCCAGCGGCTTTTGTACGATACTCACGGTCGAAGCCAATGACGGCACCGAGTACGGTGGCGATGATGATTCGCAGCACAAATTCTCCTGTCATAATGAGTGATTGGTTGATTTCAGTCTGCAATATTAGTCAAAAATCTCCAATTATCAAAAAAAGTGCCTCGAAAACCGCTTCAACACCCCTCACCATCGGTGGAACTAACGTATTTTTAGACTTTTCTCTGCATCCAGAGCGCAAAGAACGGGTCGTAAACCATATATGCTCCGTTCTCATGAGTGATGAAGTCTTTCTCCAAAAGACCTTTGGTTGCCGACATCACACTGCTTGATGACCAGAGCCTATATTTTTTCACGAACGCCCCTCCAGAGATGCTCTTGGCTTGTCCCTCAGCAGCTATGGCGAAAAAAAGTGTGCGCTGACGTTCCGACATCTGCCCCAGTTGGGTCTCATAGTTATCATTATAGAGATCAAGCAGATAATCGATGGCATCGGCCACCTTGTCGGCGGTGCAACGCTCCCCTTTTTCTGTTCGGAGGAAAAGTACGTTCATCACTCGCTGCAGACAAGAGGTGATCCCGTGAAAAGTCTCGTAAACAAGGTCCACACACCTATCTTCGATTTCCTTGCCATATTGGCGGAACAAGGTGGTGGCAAAGTCCCGATACGTGTCAAGGGACAAAGGAGCAAGCCCCATGGTGATGACGGACTGATAAAAAGGACGCGACGGTGAGGTGAAAATAGCACTCATCAAATGCCGTTTTGAACCAGAGAAGATAAAGGACGTCTGGCGGCATCGCTGCACATAGGTCCGCAGTACCGCTTCTACGTTTTGGTCGTCTGTATAGTGTGTGATTTGCTGGAATTCATCTATAGCCACAATACATGGTTTGTCGGCGTTCTCCAGATAATAAAAGATTTCGTCCAAGGTGACAGTAGGATTTTCCATATTCCCGATACCTATCCCCCATACAGGACAGCCGTTGATATCGAACGACAATTCCGACTGCAGGGATTTCAAGGCACCGACAAACCCCTCCCATACCTTTCTGCCTCGTGGTTTGAGCTCTTCCAGAATAGCCTTGCCGAACACATTGACAAAATCACGCAATGAATTAGTGGCATAGATGTCGATGAGGAATGAATAGTAGTCGTCCTTGATTTCGGGCTGCGCAAAACAATGGCGGATAAGGTCGGTTTTTCCCAGTCGTCTGGGAGAGATGAGCGCCAAGTTGTTGTCGTTGGTCAAAAGAGAGACGATGTCCTTGGTTTCCTTGACACGATCACAAAAATACTCACTTCCGGCATACCCTTTGGTCACAAATGGATTCTTTCTTTTCATCTGGCGAATTCTTATTATTACAGTATTATGAGGATCCTTTATATTCAATGGCAAAGTTAACACTTTCAAATTGAACCACAAAAGAATTTATCATAAAAATGATTATCATATTTATGATTATTATGTTTATGATTATTATGTTTATGATTATTATGTTTATGATTA
>CAMOWU010000093.1 GCA_946628545.1 uncultured Bacteroides sp.
AGACACATCGACCCTGAATAAGGACACATCGACCCTAAAAGTGTCGCCCCTTCCCTTTTAACTCCCTCTTTAACTCCCCCTTTAACTTCCCCTTTCACTTCCTTTTTAACTTCCCCTTTAACTTCCCTTTTAACTTCCCCTTTAACTTCCCCTTTAACTTCCCTTTTAACTTCCCCTTTAACTTCCCTTTTAACTTCCCTTTTAACTTCCCCTTTAACTTCCCCTTTAACTTCCCTTTTAACTTCCCCTTTAACTTCCAATTCTACTCCCTCTTTAACTTCCTCTTTAACTTCCCCTTTAACTTCCCCTTTAACTTCCAATTCTACTCCCCCTTCTACTCCCTCTTCAACCGTATCCTGTGGTCGATGATGGAGGGCAGTTCATCCTCGTAGTGGGTCACCATGATCATTGTCTTGTTTCTGCGCTGGCAGAATGTCTCGATAATGTCCTTCACCAGCCGGCGGTTGCGGAGGTCAAGTCCGTGCAGGGGTTCATCCAGAATCAGTAGGGTAGGGTCTTTCACAAACGCGCGGGCCAGCAACACCAATCGCTGCTCGCCACTCGACAGCTTGAAAAAGGTCGTGTCGCGTTTGTCGCCGATACCAAACATCTCCATCCAGAACTCGCAAATGCCCAACTCCGACTCCGAAGGTCGTTTGTACAAACCTATCGAGTCGCGCAAGCCAGAAGCCACAATCTCCACACTGCGGATATCTTTCATGTATGCCCTGTGCATCTCTGGACTGATGTAGCCGATGTGCTTCTTGATGTCCCATATTGTCTCACCACTGCCACGTGGCCTTCCGAAGAGCACGATGCTGTTGGCGTAGGCCTGAGGGTTGTCGGCGCATACGATGCTCAGCAGGGTCGATTTGCCACTCCCGTTCTCACCACTCAAGGCCCAGTGCTCACCGTTCATCACCGTGAAACTCAGGTCCTTCAGAATGCAGCGCTCACCATAGCGGATGGTCACACCCCGAAAGTCGATGACTTGCTGGCTGCCTGCCGGACAAGTGTCATTGGCGTCCGAGTCGTAGGGGAGCGACAATATCCTCTGGGCTTGCTCCTCACTCAGCACACGGGCGGGTTGGGCTTGATGGGTCTGAAGATAGGCCTCGCGGCTGATCTTCGGCAACACCGTCATGTCTTCTACTGGTATCACATGGGTGATGAACGAAGGTATGTCGTCGGTCTTGCTGAATACGAGAATCACCTGCAACCACGATTCTTGGGTCAGCATCGACAGCAATTCTTGCAGTTGGCTGCGTGTCTGGGCATCAAGGCCAATGAAAGGATTGTCCATGATCAGCACACGGGGATTGCTCAGCAAGGTCTTGGTCAACTGAAACTTGCGCAACTCACCGCTGCTCAGCAAGATGATGCGCTTGTCGAGCAAGGTCTCCAGATGGAATATCTCGTACAAGTGGCTGCGAAGCCGCAAACGATCCGAAGTCATGGACGACAGATCCTCTGCGCTCAGGTCGGAGTCTCGGCGTACGGATTGCTCTGCCAGCTCAAAGGCGTCATTAAGCAAGTCGCCTACCAGTGGAGCATCGTCGATGTCGTACTGGTTCCATCGTTGCTGCAAGTAGTAGTTGCTGTCGCTCGTCCCGTATGAGTCGCGGAAGGTGATGTACTTGATGTTATCGCTCACCAACTTGGCCTTGCTCGGACGGAAATCGTAGCTTACCCGCTGAACCAGCAACGGGTGCTTTTCGGTCAATACATCCACCAGCATGCTCTTGCCGCTGCCGTTGGGACCAACTATGGCTATATGCTCGCCTTGGCAAATCTCCAGATTGATAGGTGTCTTGAAGCGGTAGAGGGGATGACGTACCACTCCGTTTTGAATCTCTATTGTCTTTTGCATCTTACTTTTTTCTGCATTTTTAGGCAAAATTAGTCAAAATCAATTTCTTATTTTTGTTTTTTGGTATCATTTTTATAGATTTCAAACGCTATTACACCTTTTTTTTATAATTTTGCACTTGTTTTGGGAAGATTTGAGCTTTCCCGACTTTTTTCACCGTCAGAAAAATGTGAAAAAAAGACTGAAACTGCACAAACGTATTCTAAAAGTCAGTAATAGAAAAAAAACAATATGCTTACACTAAAACTTATCAAAGAAGAAACCGAAAGAGTGGTCAAGGGACTTCAGAAGAAGCATTTCCCACAGCCACAGGAGGCTGTTGAAAAGGCCATACAGCTCGACAAGGAACGTCGTGAGGCACAGACACGTCTTGACGCCATCTTGGCAGAGAGCAAGAAGTATGCCGCCCAGATTGGCATGCTCATGAAGCAAGGAAAGAAAGAAGACGCGGAGAAAGCAAAGGAAGAGGTAGCCAACCTCAAGAACGAATCAACACAGTTGCAAGCCAAGATGAAAGAAGCTGAGCAGCAACTCATCGCTCATCTTTGCACCATACCCAACATACCCAACGACGATGTCCCCGAAGGTGCGGGAGCTGAAGACAATGTCGTGGTCAAAGAGGGCGGAGTCATCCCACAGTTGCCTGAAGATGCACTGCCTCATTGGGAATTGGCGAAGAAATACAACCTCATCGACTTCGACCTCGGAGCTAAGGTCACAGGAGCCGGTTTCCCCTTCTACATTGGTAAGATGGCTCGTTTCCAAAGAGCGCTTGAGGCATTCTTCCTCGAGGAGGCAAGAAAAAGCGGATATCTTGAAGTGCAGCCTCCGTACCTGGTCAACAAGGACTCTGGATACGGCACAGGACAGTTGCCCGACAAGGAAGGACAGATGTACCACTGCGAGGTGGACGACCTCTATCTCATCCCTACAGCAGAAGTGCCTGTCACCAACATCTTCCGCGATGTCATCCTCGACGAGAAAGACCTGCCCATCAAGCGTTGCGCCTATTCTGGATGTTTCCGCAGGGAAGCTGGCGCTTACGGCAAGGACGTGAGAGGCCTCAACAGACTGCATGAATTCGACAAGGTCGAAATCGTGCGCATCGACACACCTGAGCATTCCTATGAGTCGCTCAAGGAAATGCTCGACCATGTGGAGTCTCTGCTCATCAAACTCGAATTGCCATATCATATCCTCAAACTCTGTGGTGGCGACATGTCGTTCACCAGCGCCATCTGCTATGACTTCGAGGTGTGGTCGGCTGCCCAGAAAAGATGGCTTGAGGTCAGCTCGACATCCAATTTCGAAAGCTATCAGGCCAACAGACTCAAATGCCGCTATCGTCGCACTGCCGACAAGAAGACTGAGCTCTGCCACACACTCAATGGGTCGGCACTCGCTCTGCCACGCATCGTAGCAGCCATACTCGAAAACAATCAGACCCCAGAGGGCATCCGTGTGCCTAAGGCGCTGGTTCCGTACTGCGGATTCGAGTACATCAACGACAAGAACTTCGAATAGAAGGATCCGACACAAACACAAAACAAAAACATATTTATGAATAAAATCGTTCGTAAGGAGCAGTTCTCTGAAAAGGTTTTCTACTTCGAGATTGAAGCTCCCTTAATTGCCAAAAGCCGTAAAGCAGGCAATTTCATCATCGTACGTATTGGTGAGAAGGGTGAACGTATGCCACTCACCATAGCCGACGCCGATGTGGAGAAAGGCACCATCGCTATTGTAGTGCAAGAGGTGGGCCTCTCATCAACAAGGCTCTGTATGCTCAATGAAGGCGACTACATCACCGATGTGGTAGGACCTCTCGGAACGCCATCACCCATCGACAACTATGGCACGGTCGTTTGTGCCGGAGGTGGTGTGGGTATTGCCGTGTTGCTGCCACTTGTAGAGGCGCTCAAGAAGGCGGGAAACAAAGTCATCTCAGTACTCGCTGGAAGGTCGAAGGAACTGATCATTCTGGAAGACCGCATCCGCAAGTACAGCGACGAGGTCATCATCATGACCGACGATGGCTCTTACGGACAGAAAGGTGTGGTCACAGTGGGTATCGAACAGGTCATCAACCGTGAGCATGTCGATAAGATTGTGGCTATCGGACCTCCTATCATGATGAAGTTCAGCTGCCTTTTGGCGCAGAAGTACAATATCCCTTGCGACGTGTCGCTCAACACCATAATGGTCGATGGGACGGGTATGTGTGGAGCTTGCCGTCTCACCATCGGTGGCGAGACCAAGTTCGTCTGCATCGATGGTCCCGACTTCGACGGATACAAGGTGGATTGGGACGAGATGTTCAAGCGCATGGGTACCTTCAAGGGCGTTGAGCAGGAGGAGTACAAGAGATTCCTCGAACATGCTGAAACCGTGCAGGCAGAGGCTAAAGCCAATGATCAGACGGAAGCTGTCACGATGGACGTGGAGCCAACTGATGAAAGCATTGATGAACTCACGGACAGAAAGGCACCCTGGAGAGATGAACTCAGAAAAGCCATCAAACCCAAGGAGCGTGGTGCCATCCCTCGTGTGGTCATGCCTGAGCTCGACCCTGTCTATAGAGCCACCACTCGTCTCGAGGAAGTGAACAAGGGACTGACCAAAGAGCAGGCACTCACTGAAGCCAAGCGTTGTCTTGACTGCGCCAAGCCTTCCTGTGTGGAAGGATGTCCTGTCAACATCGATATTCCATCATTCGTCAAGAACATTGAGAGAGGACAGTTCCTCGCCGCTGCCAAGGTGCTCAAGAAGACATCTGCTCTGCCTGCTGTTTGTGGACGTGTATGTCCGCAGGAGAAGCAGTGCGAGTCCAAATGTATCCATCTCAAGATGAACGAACCTGCTGTCGCTATTGGTTACCTGGAGCGTTTCGCTGCCGACTATGAGCGTGAAAGCGGACAAATGTCGCTTCCCGAAGTGGCACCTGCCAATGGCATCAAGGTGGCTGTCGTAGGTTCAGGACCTTCAGGACTGAGCTTTGCCGGCGACATGGTGAAGAAGGGTTACGAAGTGCATGTCTTTGAGGCCCTCCACGAAATCGGTGGTGTGCTCAAGTATGGTATTCCCGAATTCCGTCTGCCCAATAGAATTGTCGATGTGGAAATCGACAACCTCAGGAAGATGGGCGTGAAGTTCTTTGTTGATACCATCATCGGAAAGACCATCACTGTGGAAGAACTGGAAGAGCAGGGATTCAAGGGCATTTTCGTAGGATCGGGAGCCGGTACACCCAACTTCATGAATATTCCTGGAGAGAACTGCCTCAACATCATGTCGAGCAATGAGTATCTCACTCGTGTGAACCTCATGGATGCAGCCAACCCCGAAACCGATACTCCTATCAACATCGGAAAGAAAGTCATGGTTGTCGGAGGTGGAAACACCGCCATGGACTCTTGCCGCACAGCCAAGAGACTGGGTGCTGATGTCACTCTAGTCTATAGACGTTCTGAGGCTGAAATGCCTGCGCGTCTCGAAGAGGTGAAGCATGCCAAAGAGGAAGGTATCAACTTCCTTACCTTGCACAACCCCATCGAATACATTGGCGATGAGAAGGGTGCCGTCAAGCAGGCTGTTCTGCAGGTCATGCAGCTTGGCGAGCCTGATGCCAGCGGCAGAAGAAAACCTGAACCCATACCTGGCAAGACCGTCACACTCGATGTCGATCAGGTCATCGTGGCTGTAGGTGTTTCGCCCAATCCACTCGTACCCAAATCCATTCCTGGACTTGAGTTGGGAAGGAAAAACACCATCGTGGTCAATGAGGGTATGCAAAGCAACCGTCCTGAAGTCTTCGCTGGTGGCGACATCGTACGTGGAGGTGCCACTGTGATCCTCGCTATGGGCGACGGACGACGTGCTGCACAGAGCATGGACGAAATGCTCAGCAAATAGATTGCCTAAGCGGTGTGGACGTGACACTGCTATAAGACTAAAAAAGGAGCCGCGATTCGCGGCTCCTTTTTTTGGTGGAAACAATAACCAACTGTGGTTATTTGACGATAAGTACAGTGATGGTGGTGGCAAGTGAAAGCACCGACAACCAGAAGGATGGGGTGAAAACCGTGTTGCCGTTCACTGTGGATTGACGAGCCCTGACCTTATTGGGCTCGATATAGATCACATCGTCCTGTTGAAGGTAATAGACTGGTGAATTGTAAATGTCGTTTCCGCTGCAAAGGTTGACGTCATAAACGCGCTGAGTGCCATTCTCATTACGAAGAACCATGATGTTCTCACGCTTACCGAAGATGGTCAAATCGCCAGCCTCACTGATGGCGTCAAGAATGGTCACTTTGTCTTTCTCGATGCTGTAGCGACCTGGCTTCGTCACCTCGCCCAGAACAGAGAACGTCAGGTTCATGAATTCAACGGTCACAACTGGGTCTTTCAACTGGTTGCGGCTGACCAACTCCTTCTTGATCATGGAGGCAATCTCCTCACGTGTCATGCCCAACACTTTCAAACTACCCAATATGGGGAAATCGATGGTACCGTCCTTGCGTACTGTGTAGCCAGATAAACCACGAGGTTGGCCTGTAGCACTTGATTGGTTGCCAACACTTTGACTGATGACTGGAAGATTGAACATTGATGTGAGCTGAGGATCACGGCTACTGACGATAATCGACAGTTTGTCTTCAACTCGAACTTTGATGTCGCGTGGATTGATGATCTCGTTCTCACTGACTCCTGCACGCAAATCTTGGAAGTAGCTGATCTGCTCTGGTGATTTGCAAGACCATAACAGGAAAAACGTACTTAAAGCGAATAAAATCTTTAATGACTTCATGATGAATATGAATTGGTTTTTGTTCTCTTGATAGTTGTGTATAAATCGGATGTGGAGGGCTTAGTATGCTTGCATATAGATACTATATTTACTTTTCAATGCAAAATTACTCCTTTTCAGACTTTTTTACGTCATTTGGCATTCGTTTTTTTCTTTTTTCCATCAATCTAGTCCGTTTCAACCTTTTTTTAAACTTGTAAAGATGTTTTTTGAAACCATTTTTGTTTATTATGACTTAATGTCATAATTTTGCACTATCTAATCATCAGCTAATGTAGTCATGAATATTAAATATGCTACTTTTGTGTTTCTTGTTTTCGGGATGTTAGTCGTCTTGTCATCTTGTAAGGATGATGAGGTGACACCCGAACAGATTGAATTGAAAACCAAG
Organism: uncultured Bacteroides sp.; assembly: GCA_946628545.1. Taxonomy (GTDB): domain Bacteria; phylum Bacteroidota; class Bacteroidia; order Bacteroidales; family Bacteroidaceae; genus RUG11857. The sequence goes on from CAMOWU010000093.1 coordinate 7,072, forward strand.
GATTATTCCATGAGGGTATGTCCAAGAATGGTGAATGAATATATGACGATGGATAGTGTCATCTTCCGTGCTGACAGTCCGGAAGACTATTATTACTATTACACCGTCAACGGGAAAATGGACAACGATTATGAACTTCCTGTGCTGATCGACGGACAAAGGTCCATATATCTCAGTAGCCTCAAAACAGCCACCGATATGGATCCCGTCAAAGAACTCGGGGCATCGATCCACCACGTTTTCATTTCTCAGAAAACAGGGAAGACACTTTATGACCTTTGTTTTGTCAGTGCTGACTACAATGGCAATTATATCGTCAACGCCCCTACGACACCTGCAGCCAAGGCGAAGGCCAAAAAGAAAGCCAGGAAGAAGAAAAAGAAATAAAGCATCGTGGTCCCGTTTTTCTTCTTGCACCACTTCTGTATTACAAATTTGTAAACCGAAAAAAATCCCCCATTCCATGCTTGGAGTGGGGGATTGTCATGATGAGTAGCTCGAATGATAGGAGGTGCGGCATTCCTGCCGCACAATAGGATGCGTTATTCTTTTTCCTGGCTCAGGATCAGGTTGATGAGCATCGTCACGTCAAGGACTGTCACCTCACCGTCGCCGTTCAGGTCAGCTGCGGTGGTGTTGAACACGGCGGGAGTGCTGCCCAGTCGGTAGTTGATCATACTGGTCAAATCAAGAATGCTCACCTGTCCGTCTTCATTCACATCGCCCATGGCAATGGCTGGGGTGAGGTCCTCACCCTCGATGCGCAGTGACACCACGCTCGAACCGCTCACGTATGCGCTCAGTCCCTCAAGGCTGCCACCTGTGTATTTGTTGAAATCTGTGCCCTGGAGGGTGCTGACGTTGGTGGTTGGAATGGAGGTTTTATAGAATGTGCCAGTGAAGCCCACGGCGTCGCTCGAGCTGATCTTCACCGTCTTTGGGGTCTGGATGCTCAGCACCACTTCTGTGAAGGTGGGGTTGCTCACGGCTTTGCTGGGTTTGATCAAGTAGGGTACACCGGCCATCAGCAGGGGACTGTCCATCTTGTTGAACACCATCAGCGTTCCTGCACCATCCAGTCTTGTGTATTCAGCCAGCTGCATATCGTCGCCGAAGTAGCTCTTCAGCTCGTCTTCGTCCAGGTTGAAGGGGAGGCAGATGGTTGTCCATGTGTTGGCGGCAAAACTCTTGTTCTGCACGTAGGTCGTGCAGATCTTGTTGCTCACACTGCTGAATGGACTGGTGCTCGAATTGCTCACGCTGGCATCAATCATCACCGTCGAAGTGGTCTTCAGTGCGTTGTAGGCACTTGTGTATTGTGAGTTCACAGAAGGAAGATGTTTGGCTGTGAACTGGTTGATGTTGGCAATGGCGTCATCGTAGTTGGTGTAGGTTTTGCCCATATAGCCCAGAGCGGCTTGGGTGATAGGCCACTTGGTGAAGTTGTCGTTGATGGCATTGTAGTTGGCACTGGCAATCTCGGTAATCTTACTTGATATGAAACTCTGCATCGTTGGATAGACCTTGTTCCACTTGCGCATTAAGGCTTTCATGAACACGGCGTCACCCATTACTTTCTTAATTAAGGCAGAAAAAGGTGTCCATCCTTTTGGGGAATCACAAACCAGAAGATTCTCCATGTCGGAGTAGTTTCCGAAGGATATGTCATTGTCCCAAATCGGACCGAATTTCAGTTTCTCATTCTCCCCTGCGTCCTTATACATATAATTGCTGATGCAGCCATCGTAATTGCCTGTGATGTCGAGCACGGTCACATAGTCTGCCAATGAATAAACATCAACATACTTCCTGTAGCCGCTTTCCTCGCTCAGGTCGTTGAAGTTCACATTGGTGAACCATGACGAGATGGCTGTGATCTTAGGGTCGTTGGCATTGTCGTCTTCCACCTCAGGGTTCTTGATGTTGATAGTCGTATTTCCTAATCCTGGTATATAAGGATTGATGTAGGGATCAGACAAGAAATTATTGTTGGTGGCTACAGATTCCATCAGCCAACCTTCTTTCTCGTCGATATTCACCCTCCTGCCGCCTACTGCTATTTGGTCGCTGATTTGGTAGCATCCCCAGTAGTTGCCGTTGATGTACAAATCCACAAACTTGTAGGCCACATTGAAAGGCAGTCCGACTTTTTTTCCTATTTCTGATGCGATGGCATTCTGGATCAGAGATTTATCCACAGCGTTGGCAATCAGTGTCCAACTTTTGGCATCGGCATATTCATTGGTGCCGTCGCCTTTGGCCAAAAGAGCCGTCTTGGTCGGGAATTTCAGACGGAAAGCGCGTTTCTGGGTATTCCAAGTCGAATTGCCGCGACCACGAAGCTTCACCAGTTCGTCGCGCTCTTTCATGCCGCCAGAGGCATCGATTACCTGGATTCGGGCGATGTCGTAGTTCTTGTCCTTTGTGCTCCATTCTTGCTTATAATAGTTTGTCCATCGCTCCTCCCTCATGTTGGCGGTCAACTCGGGATTGGCGGCGATATAACTGTTGCAGATGGTCACCGTGCTGCCATCGGGCTTGTAGATGTTGTACATGTTGCCGTTGGTCTTTTTGATGGGCTGGCCTTTGGCGTCGTACTTGATGTTGCCGTTCTTGTCGGTATCGTAAATCACGTTGCCGTTGGCATCATACTTATAATCCTGACCAATAGAGTCAAGGACTCCATCGGTTTTCTGACCGTCGAAAATGTCGATATAAACGGTTGGAATACCAGCGTTGCGCTGTGTGCGGCTGGCGTAACTGGTGGTTGCAGTTTTCACCTGTGGTGATTGAGTGGCTTCTGTGCGAAAATCTTGCGCATAGACAGTCGTGCACATCAGCGCAGCTGATAGTGCGGAGATAGTAAGTTTTCTCATCATTTTTGTTTGTAGTGTTTTCCCGAATAACTAAGGTTTTTCCCAAAAGACATCGGGGACAAAATTTCTAAACTGTTGTAGTTAGTTTTGTTTTATTTTGTAGATGCAAATTTACAAACTCTCAATGATTAGGAAAAATTTACTAAATACTTTTTCACCCCTGAATCCTCCTTTTTCAGCCAATAAAGATAGCCGCAAACGGGAAGTGTCAGTTATTGCTAAAATAGTGTCGGTTTCCGTTTCCTTGCCTCTTCAAGGCTCAGAAGTGGTTCGTCTTTCTGTTGGTATTCATCACGTAGTTGGGAATAGCGTGCTTGCAGTTCCTCCGCGTAAGCTTCTTTCGAAGCAATCAGACGTGATGCTGCGACGGTGTTCTGTGAAGCGTCCTTCAGCCAGACGATGGGAGCGGAATAGACCGTGGCGATTTTCAGTGCTGTATGCAGTTCGCTGGTCGTTGCACCGCCAATCATCAGGGGGATGGACACATTGGCGCGCTCCAGGGCCTTGGCCACATTCACCATCTCCTCCAATGAGGGTGTGATGAGTCCGCTCAATCCGATGATATCAACCTGCTGCTCGATGGCTACCCGAACGATTTCCTCTGCCGGAACCATCACGCCCAAGTCGATGATCTCGTAGTTGTTGCAAGCCATGATCACGCTCACGATGTTCTTGCCGATGTCGTGAACGTCGCCCTTTACTGTCGCTAACAACACCTTGCCGGCTTTCTTGGCACCCGACTGCTGGCTGGCTTCAATAAAGGGTTGGAGTATCGACACCGCTTTCTTCATCGTACGAGCTGTCTTCACCACCTGTGGAAGAAACATCTTGCCTTCGCCAAACAACTCGCCCACCTTGTTCATGCCGCTCATCAACGGTCCTTCAATGATGGCTACTGGGCTGGGGTATTTCTCCAGCGCCTCCATCAGGTCTGCTTCCAGATGGTCGGTCTGCCCCTTCATCAATGCCTGCGCCAAACGCTCTTCCACACTTTTGGCTATACGTGAGGTTGATTCCGAGGGTGCAGATGCACCTCCTGTCTTGGCGGCGTCCTGGGCGGCTTTCAAACGGCTCGCCACCTCAATCAAACGGTCGGTGGCGTCGTCCCGCCGATTCAGCAGCACATCCTCTATGGCTTCAAGAACATCGGGGGCGATGTCGCTGTACATCACTTTCGTGGCGGGATTCACAATGCCGAAATCCTCACCTGCCTGGATGCTGTGATAAAGGAATACGGCGTGCATAGCCTCGCGGATATAGTTGTTGCCGCGGAAGGCAAACGACAGATTGCTTACTCCGCCGCTCACATGGGCGCCAGGAAGGTGCTTCCTGATCCACTCCGTGGCAAGGATGAAGTCTTTGGCATAATTGTTGTGCTCTTTCATGCCGGTACCGACTGTCAACACGCAGGGGTCGAAGATGATGTCCAACGGGTTGAAGCCTGCCTCCTTCACCAAAAGGTCATAACTGCGCTGGCAAACAGCAATCTTGCGCTCAAAGGTGGTGGCCTGGCCTTCCTCGTCGAAAGCCATCACTACCACTGCGGCTCCTAAGCGCCGGATCTCGCGCGCATGGCTCAAGAACACTGCCTCACCTTCCTTCAACGAAATGGAATTGACGATGCCTTTGCCCTGCAGGCATTTCAGTCCGGCGTGAATCACTTCCCATTTCGAGGAGTCGATCATCACTGGCACTTTCGACACATCGGGATCGCTCATCATCAGGTTGAGGAAGTTCACCATCTCATGCTCGGCGTCCAGAAGGGCATCGTCCATGTTCACATCCAGTACCATCGCGCCGTCTTCCACTTGCTTGCGGGCGATGGCGAGAGCGGCGTCGTAGTCCTTGGATGCAATCAAATCCTTGAACTTCTTCGAACCGGCAACGTTGCAACGCTCACCTACATTGATGAATTTCTTCTCGGCGCTCACGTCAAGCAACTCCAGGCCGGAAAGATGAAGGGTGGGGGAGATTGCTGCTGACGTGGAGGTCGTTTGCTTGCCAGTTCCGCTGACATGGGAATGGTCTGTTGAGCCTGTCCTCTGGTGGGGTTTCTTCCATCTCCCTTGTTCATCTACCACCAATGCGGGGTAGAGACGGATGTATTCATCTGTGGTGCCACAGCAACCGCCGATGATGTTCACAAGACCTTCATCCACATAGCTACGGATCTTCTCGGCCATGGCTTCAGGGCTTTCGTCGTATTGGCCCAGGCTGTTGGGAAGTCCCGCATTCGGATAGGCACTGATATAATAAGGTGCTTGCTCAGCCAACCTTCTTAGGAAGGGCTTGAGCTGGTCGGCACCGAAAGAACAGTTCAAGCCGACTGAAAAAATAGGGGCTTGATCGACTGATGCCAGAAAGGCTTCAAGGGTCTGGCCGGAAAGGGTGCGACCGCTTTTGTCGGCTACAGTCAAACTCAGCATGATAGGCACTTGTCGCCCTGCCTGATGCATCGCCTCTTCGGCGGCATATATGGCACTCTTGGCATTCAGAGTGTCGAAAATGGTCTCGATCAGGAATCCATCCACACCTTCCTCCAGCATCACCGTCATCTGCTCCACGTAGGCGGCAGTCAATTCATCGAAAGTGAGGTTGCGCAAGGCGGGGTTGTTGACATCGGGACTGATGGAGCAGGTCTTGTTGGTGGGACCAATGGAACCGACTACAAAACGAGGCTTTTCTGGATTCTTCTGGGTATATTCATCAGCAAGTAGGCGAGCAATACGGCAACCAGAAGCAGTGATCGACCTCACTGCACCTTCCACGTGATAATCGCTCATCGAGATGCGTTGCGAAGAGAAGGTATTGGTCTCGATGATGTCGCAACCGGCTTCTAAATAGCGGCGGTGGATACTGGCGACGACATCCGGACGGGTCAGGTTCAGGATGTCGTTGTTGCCCTTCATCAAACCTGGCACCTGGGCGAACTTCTCGCCGCGGAAATCTTCTTCACGGAGATTGTACGACTGGATCATCGTACCCATCGCGCCATCGAGTATCAATATGCGCTCTTTGATGACTTCTTCCAAACTATTGGACTTTCTCTGATCGACGTTAACTGGTTTTTCCATTGCCTTCTTGAAGCTATAAATGTTGCTCTGGTTGTTGAATTCTGATTGCTGGGGCTTCTATGAATAATTGATAGCAGTTCCCTTATTAAATAATTGATAGTAGTTCCCTTATTTCATGAACGCCCTCGCCATGTCGCGCTTGTCTTGTTTTTCCTTCAGCGACTGGCGTTTGTCGTAGCTCTTCTTACCACGTGCCAAGGCGATGTCTAATTTTGCGAATCCCTTTTCATTGATAAACAAGCGAACGGGAATAATCGTGATACCAGGAGCCTTAGAGTCTTCCTCCAGGCTGCGGAGTTCGTTCTTGTTCAGTAGCAGTTTGCGCTCCCGACGTTCCACATGGTTGTTGTAGGAACCCTGGGCATATTGGGCGATGTGCATATTCTTCACCCACAGTTCATTGTTCACAAAATAGCAGTAGGTATCGACCAAACTGGCCTTGCCCTCGCGGATAGACTTGATTTCGGTACCCGTCAAGACTATTCCGGCTGTGTATTCGTCGATGAACTCGTATTCAAAGGTGGCACGTTTGTTCTTGATGTTGATTGGACCGCGTTTGAGTCCTTTTTTCTTTGCCATATCCTATATCCTTTCCTTGTTCTATTTATATTTTATCCCATCTATTGAGTGGGTTATTATTCTCTATGTTCAATGTTCAATGTTCAATGTTCAATGGTCAATGTTCAATGGTCAATGGTCAATGATGATGATGGGTACGCAGGCATCCTTGCCTGCGACGCGTCTGGAGGACGCGCAATTCATCAT
>CAMOWU010000094.1 GCA_946628545.1 uncultured Bacteroides sp.
CAAGGATCCCTGGAAAGACGGATTATGGTAAACTTCTCCAAATAAAGCAGCAATCGCCGACGCTCATCGAGCATCGGGGATTGCTTTTTAAGGGTCGTTAAGGTCTCTAAGGTCTAAAGCGTAAGGTCTAAAGCCTAAGGTCCTCAACTTTAGCATATGCGCCCCGAAGGGGCAACCCTCTCATAGCCCAGGGCATCGCCCTGGGTTTTGATGTGGTGGGTAGTTGCGCCCTGTAAGGGCAAAATCGTTAACTTCATTGATGATGCTGCCCTTACAGGGCGCTGGTTGATTGTTTTACATATTCCCAGGGCGTTGCCCTGGGCTAAGAGATATTGGCCTTTCAGGCCGATTTCTCCCAGGGCGTTGCCCTGGGCTAAGAGATATTGGCCTTTAGATAAATTTCTCACACTCAGCCAAGTTCAAACAAGTTTGACTTTGCTCTCGTTTAATCGAAATTTTCAGGCCGATTTCTCACGTGCTTAAGTTCAACAAAGCCTAAAGCCTAAAATCTAAAATCTAAAGCCTAAGGTCTAATGTCTAATGTCTAAAGCCTATTTTTCTTAACTCTTAACTCTTAACTCTCATACTACTCTTCCATGATTTTCTTGAGGAAGTCGTTGAGTTCGTCATCCAGCCCCTTCATGAGTTCGTCGCTGACGATGAGTTTCTCGTCATCTACAAGGAGCAGTTCGGCAATCGTCTCCATGTTGTCATCGACGAGTACGAAGGAATACGGCTTGATGATGTTGAGGCTCTCCAGATAACCGTCTTTGTTGATTTCAGCGAGTTCAGTTTTCACACTGTTCTCCACACTGTGTCGCATCTCACTCTCAGGCGCATCTGCCCATTCCTCTACAATACACTTCGACAATTCATTCTCATCATCGTCGTAGATGGTCAGTTCCCCGTTGTCGGACTTGGCTTGCACATGGAAGTCAGTGAACTTGGATGAAAGGTCTTCTACTGCGAAGCGTGAGGTCGCCTCTTTGAGAGCCGACCTGATAGCAAGTGTGGACTGTAAACTTAACTTCATATATTTTTTCTTTTGATTATTCTTATACCACAGTGATAACAGAATGGCAGATATTCACCCCTCCCCTTAGATGGGAGGGGAGTTTTTCACTCTTGAGCCTTTGCTTCATTCCAGAGTGCGTCCATTTCCTCGAGCGTCATGTCGTTGAGTGCGCGTCCCTGTTCTTTGGCTTTCTGCTCCACATAGTTGAAGCGGTGGATAAACTTCTGGTTGGTGCGCTCGAGGGCGTTGTCGGGGTTGATGTGGTAGAGACGTGCGGCATTGATGAGGCTGAACATGACGTCGCCGAACTCGCTTGTGGCTCGTTCCTTGTCCATGTTGGCCACCTCGGCCTGAAACTCCCCAATCTCTTCCTTGACCTTGTCCCAGACCTGTTCGCGTTCCTGCCAGTCGAAACCGACATTGCGCGCCTTGTCTTGTATGCGGTAGGCCTTGATGAGCGCCGGCAGAGCGTCGGGCACTCCAGCGAGCACCGTCTTGTTGCCGCCCTTCTCCTTGAGTTTGAGCTGTTCCCAGTTCTGCAGCACCTTTCCCACGTCCTCAGCCACGGTGTCACCATAGACGTGCGGATGACGGAAGATGAGTTTGTCGCATTCCTTGTTGAGCACGTCGGCTATGTCGAACTGCTCTTTCTCCTGTCCGATCATGGCGTAGAAACAGACGTGCATGATGACGTCGCCCAGTTCCTTGCAGATGTTGATGGTGTCGTCCTTCATCAGGGCATCGCAGAGTTCATAAGTCTCCTCTATGGTGTTGGGACGCAGACTCTCGTTGGTCTGCTTGCGGTCCCAGGGGCATTTCACGCGCAAAGTTTCGAGGACATCGAGCAAGCGTCCGAAAGCCTCCAGTTTTTCTTCTCTTGTGTGCATCGTTGATTCAGTAAAATCTATCAACTTGCAAAGATAAATAAAAAAATATGGAAATGACGGATAATAAGTGAAAAATTTCACTGCAAACTGAAAAAGGGTATTAGATTAGGAGGGGAATAGACTCCCCTCCCCTTGCTGGGGCGGGGAGTTTCTTAGCCCAGCAAGGGGGGAGTTTTCACTTATAGCACTTGAAAATGGCTTCTACGTAGTCGCTCGGCATCTTGGGCGAGAGGAGGCTGACGATCCACACAACGGGGAATCCACCCACCATGGCGATGGCACCGCAGTTGATGGGGTTGATGGGGTTGCCTGCAATCATGTTGACCACCGTGATGCCCACACCCCAGATGAAACAAGCCCAGACACTGGCAGGAGTGACCCCTTTCCAATAGAGGCCGAGCATGAAAGGTGCGAGGAAGGCACCAGCCAATGCTCCCCAGGATATACCCATGAGCTGTGCGATGAAAGTGGGTGGGTTGAGGGCGATCATCAGCGACAACGCGATGAAGAAGACGATGAGCACACGCATAACCACCACCTTTCGGCGTTCGATCTTCTCCGCCACCTCGTCGTCGATGCTTCCTTCCTCCACTTCACCAGGCAACGATTTCTTGTCGCGGTAGATGAGGTCGAGGGTCATGGTAGAAGACGAAGTCAGCACGAGCGAAGCCAATGTTGACATGGATGCCGACAGCACGAGCAGCACCACAAGTGCTATGATGATGTCGGGCAGTGTGATGAGCATGGAAGGCACGATGCTGTCGAAAGCGAGTTTCCCGTTAGGCAGAGTTGGAGGTGTGCCATAAAGGCGTCCGAAACCACCGAGGAAATAGCATCCGCCTGCCACGATGAAAGCGAAGACAGTGGATATGATGGTGCCACGACGGATAGCCTGCTCATCCGTGATGCTGTAGAACTTACCTACCATCTGAGGCAGTCCCCATGTGCCAAGAGAAGTGAGGATGACCACACCGAGCAAGTTCCAAGGGTCGGGTCCGAAAAGCGAAGCATAGGCTCCAGTGGCCTGAGAAGGATCACCGTCGGTCGGTATGGCCGCCATCTTGTTGACCGCCTCTGTGAGGCCACCTTGTGCGTTGAGCACTGCCGCGATGACAACGATGATGCCGAAGAGCATGATGATACCCTGAATGAAGTCGTTCATGGCTGTAGCCTTGTAGCCACCCAGAATGACGTAGAGCGCTGTGAGGAATGCCATGATGATGACGCAGTACTCATAAGGTATGCCGAATCCCATCTCAAAGAGCGTGGAAATGCCCTTATAGACACCGGCGGTGTAAGGGATGAGGAAGACGAAAGCAATGACGGAAGCGATGACCCTGAGTTTCTGACTGTCGAACCTTGTGCCGAAGAAGTCGGGCATGGTACGGCTCTCGATATGCTGTGTCATGAGTTTGGTGCGCCGTCCCAAGACGAGCCAGGCGAGTAGCGAACCAATCACGGCATTGCCTATGCCAATCCATGCAGAAGAAAGTCCGTACTTCCATCCGAACTGTCCAGCGTAGCCTACAAAGACCACAGCGGAGAAATAGGATGTGCCGAAGGCGAAAGCGGTGAGCCAAGGACCCACTGAACGACCGCCCAGCACGAATCCATCCACACTCCTGGCCTGTTTGCGCGAATAGACACCCACAGCAACCATGATGCCCAGGAATATCAAAGTGATAAGAATTTTGATGAACATAAGAGTTTTGGTTTTATTGAATGTTTGTGTTTGCCAGATGTTTGTGTTTGCTGGATGTTTTTACCCCACCCCGGCCTTTGGCCACCCCTCCCCTTAAATGGGAGGGGAGTTGGTTTCTGAAAAGCAAAATTACAAATAAATCACAGAAAAGAAGAAAAAAAGTCAGCAATATAGTTTGTTTTGTCAAAAAATGTTATATATTTGCAAAAAGATGACATTAAATTGCAACCTAATCGTTTTATTCCACTAAATCGACATGAAAATCCTTCACACCAGCGACTGGCACCTCGGCCACACGCTTTACAACTACGATCGAAAAGAAGAACAAGAGGACATGATACACCAGATGGTGGACATCGCCCGCAAAGAACAACCCGACGCATTCCTGCTCAGCGGTGATGTATATGATATCGCCCAGCCCTCTGCTGCCGCACAGCAGATGTTTTCCAACGCCATGGCGCAACTGCATCAAGCGGTGCCAGGGATGACCATCATTGTCACCGCCGGCAACCACGACAGCGGTATGCGCACGGAAGCATTCCAGAGTCTGCTCTCAATGGTAGATATCCACACCATTGGCACCATAGACAAGAATCATCCCGAGAACCATATCATCCCTATCAACGGAAAGGGGTTTGTCATTGCTCTGCCCTACACCGCAGACCGTTTCATCCCCGAAGGCTTTTATGACTTGATAGAAGAGAAGGTGAATGAGCAGAACACTGATGGTTTGCCTGTAGTGATGATGGCGCATACCACGGTGAAAAACGCCGATTTCCGCGGACACAAATCCAGCAATGACGATACCATCATTGGTGGTATAGAAAGTGTCGGCCTCGAGACCTTCGGCAATGGCTACGATTACCTCGCTCTGGGACATATCCACCGTCCGCAGACCTTCGAGGTGAAAGACAGCAACCAATTGGCACGCTATTGCGGCACACCCATAGCCACCAGTTTCGACGAGGACACGAACACCACACCCCTCCTTTCTGATGGGAGGGAAACAGACTCCCCGCCCCTTCAAGGGGAAAGGCTACGGGTAGGCGACGGGACGTCGGGAATGGGGTGCCTGAAAGGCGGGGTGGGGTCGGAAAGGCTTGATACCCCACACCTGGGAAGCCACAGCGTGAGCATCGTGGAAATAGAGGCAAGAGGAGAAAGACCCAATGTGAGACTGGAGGAAATCAGCAATCCCCACCCCTTGGTGACCCTCCCTGCCAACGGACCCCTTCCTTGGGATGAGGTGAAAGATATTTTCGACAAGTACCCTTCTGACCTCCAGGCTTATATCCGCCTGAATGTGGCGGTCACGGACAGCCTGCCCTCAAGCGCCTATGCCGAAGCACAGGAGATTGCCAAGGGAAAAGCCTGTCGCTACTGCCTCATCAACGCTGTCCGTCAAGAAGATGTGGCAAAGACCAACTCTCGCCAGCAGATGGAGCTGTCGGAATTCCAGCGCATGGATCCTCTCGACATCCTCAAACGTTTCTACCACGACAAGAAAGGCCTTGACCTACCCGAGCATTTAGAGAAACTGTTCAACGAGGCGGTGCAGGAACTGAATGAGGAATCAAGAGAGTCATAATTAAGAGGTAAGAATTAAGAGTTAAGAATTAAGAATTAAGAGTTAAGAGTTAAGAAAGACAGCGACATACCATTATGAAAATCAAGAAACTAACCATAAAGAACCTGGCATCGATAGAGTATGCAGAGATTGACTTCACCCAAGAGCCACTGATCAGCAGCGAGGTGTTTCTGATCACTGGCAACACCGGCGCCGGCAAATCCACCATCCTCGACGCCATCACACTTGCACTCTACGGTATGACTCCCCGAATGGAAAATACGTCCATGAATGGCAGTCTCACGGAAGGTGACAAGGAAGTGAAGATAGACGATGTTCGTCAGTTGCTCCGCCGCGGTGCAGGAGAATGCAAGGTGACACTGGAGTTCACGGGCAGCAACAACCAATCCTACATCGCCACATGGGCAGCGCACCGTGCACGCGGCAAAGCCGATGGTAATTTCCAAAACAACACACGCGAACTGACCAACCTCGATAAACACAAAAGTTTCAGCAAAATCAATGACATCAAGGAAGAAATCGAACGTGCTATCGGAGTGGACTTCAACCAATTCTGCCGCACCACCATGCTTGCACAGGGAGAATTCACCAAGTTTCTCAACAGTGAGAACAGTGAAAAAGCCTCTATCCTGGAAAAGATCACAGGCAGCGATATCTATACCCAAATAGGCAAAAAAATTGCCGAGAAATACAAAGTCGCCAAAGATGCCTACGAAGACGTAAAGAAGATGATTGAAAACATCGAACTGCTCAGTGACGAGACCCTGCAACAACTGCACGAGGAAAAGGCAAGCATTCAATCTGCCAACAAGGCCATTGAAGCCCAACAGGAACAGAGCAAGAAGAAAAAGGAGTGGATAGAGAGGGATGTGCAACTCGCCCAGAACATCGAGAAGGCGGAACACGAGCAAGCCGAAGCCAAAGCTCAGATAGAAAGCGAGGAATACCGGCGCGACAAACAGACCTGCATGGAATGGAACGAAACCATCGATGCCCGCAACGACCGAAAGGAACAGACCAGCCAACGCCAGAAACTGAAGGACAGTGAGAACTCTATCGAGACCGCCGGTCGCACCCTCGCCACCATCAAAGCCGGTGAACGATGGGCTCAGCAACAAGCCAAGAACCTCGAAGTGCAGATCGAGCAACTGCAGCAATCTCTCGAAGCTGAAGCAGCAAACAGAAGCTTATACGAGCAGCAAAACCTGGTGGTCAATCAATTAAAGCAAAGATTAAACAAAACAACACAAATCATTCAGAAAGAGAAAGATATTGAAATAAAAATCAAATACAAAGAGAGCCAATTACTTCCACAATTCGAGAGTTGCCAGCAGCGTGTGCTGGACGCAGAAGAAGCCACCAAAACATGTAAGAAGAAGTGCGAAGCCCTTCAGGAACAGTTGGATCAAATCAACCTGCCCCACTTGCGCGAGAAAGCAGATTTCGAACGCACAAGTCTGGATTTTGTGCACTACGCCCAGGAGGCTGTCCGCAACTTGCATCAGAACGAAGAGCGTCATGCCCGAGACGTGAAAGAACAGGAAGAACGCATCGCCAAACTTGCCGAGGTAGAGAAGCAACTACCCGATGAACAGCAAGCCTTGTCGAAGGCCACCGGTGGTTTCGAGAGTGCGGAGAATATCTATAAGAGTCTGTTTGAATCGGTCGGAAAATACGCCCGTCAAATCCGCGGTGCACTGAAGGTTGGCGACACATGTCCTGTATGCTTGCAAACCATCAAGACCTTTGAACACACTGACGACGAACTCAGCCTAATGGTCGGCAAAGCCAAAGCGGAGATGGAGCAGCGCAAGCAAGAGATGGACACTGCCCAAAACCGTCTGAACCAACTCGAAGCCTTCATTGAGACCCAGCGCGCCGAGGTGGAGAAGCATGCCACGAAAATAGCGGATGACCAACAGTTGAAGTTGGCCGAAGCCGACGCCAAGGTGAAATGTCGTCGATGCAACATCCTGCTGATCGACGACCGCACTTCCTCCATTCTGGCAGAACAAGAGAAACAACACAATGAAGCTCAGAACAATCTCCAGACACGCATCAAGGAAGGAGAAGCAGTGGAACAAGCAAGCAAAGATGCCCAGAAGGCACTCGAAAAGAGTCAAAAAGCAGAACAGAAAACCCGCGAGGATGCCCAGAAGGCTCAAGATGCCATCAAAGAGAATGATTATGCCATCGATCAGTTGAAAGCCACCATCGACCAACTGAAAGAAGACATTGAGAAAGCCGAGAAAACGGTGGCGGACCTGACTGCAGGGTCAGACCTCGGCGTGTCGTGGCAAGAACAGGCGGAGGTTTACATTGATACACTCACACAACGAAGCCAAACCTATCAGAACCAAGCCAATGCTCTTGAAAAAGCCAATCACAACCTCGAACTGCTCCAAAACGACATCAACAACACCACAGAAGCCTTTGAAGCGCTTTATGGTCTCCAGCCTGCATGGCGAAACATAGAGGCAAACGAAACATTACAACTTTCCAACTTGCTTGGACGCATCAACAACCTGACCAACAGTGTTTCCGTCAGTCTGAGTCAGCAAAAAGAAGCCTCCGAGCAGTTGAAGGCAATAAACGAACGCCTCGACACTTTCCTGTCAGAGCATCCTGAAATGACGATGGAGCACTTAGATGATCTCAACCAGATATCCGCCAGCCAGATCGACGCGAAGCAACGCAATCTGAGGTCGATAGAAGACCAAGTCAAGGCGAAAAGCGAAGTCCTCGCCTCACGCCGTGAAGAGCAAGCCAAGCACCAGCATGTCAAGCCAACCCTGACGGACGATGACACCCTTGACCGACTGACGGAAGAGATGGCTGGTCTGAAAGATCAGATCGACGAGAACAACCGCAAGTTGGGCGAAATCAGCCAGCGCCTGAAGAACGACGAAGCGAACAAGCAGAAAGTGGAGCTTCAAATGGCAGAGCTGAAACGTTTGGAAGGCATACAGGACGAGTGGAAAACATTGAACGACCTGATAGGCACCGCTGACGGCAAGCGATTCCGTGAGATTGCCCAAAGCTATGTTCTTGGTGCCTTGGTGAACAGCGCCAACCACTACATGCGCACGCTGACCGACCGCTACTCGATGACTGTGGAACCCGGCACGTTTGTCATCATGGTGGTGGATGCCTATCAAGGCTATACCCGCCGCCCCACCACCACCATCTCGGGTGGAGAGAGTTTTCTCGTGTCGCTGTCGTTGGCATTGGCCATGAGCGACATATCCCAGAGTCTGTCGGTAGATACACTGTTCATCGACGAGGGCTTCGGCACCCTGAGCGGTGAGCCTCTGCAGAACGCCATCTCCACCCTGCGTACGCTCCACAAGATGGATGGACGTCACGTAGGCATCATCTCCCACGTGGAGGAGTTGCGGGAGAAGATCCCCGTACAGATCCGTGTGGAGCAGGACGCCAAAAGCTCGTCCAGCAGAGTGGTCGTGGTTTAGGGAGAAAATGCTATAGAAGCTATAGAAGCTATAGAAGCTATAGAGGCTATAGAAGCTATAGAGGCTATAGAGGCTATAGAAGCTATAGAAGATGCACCCCACCCCTACCCCTCCCCTTAAAAGGGAGGGGAGTTTTTATCAACCTTAGATGGGGAGGGGAGCAAAAAAATCCCTCACAAGTGGTTGTGAGGGATTTTTTGTATGAGGGAGAATATTTACTTGAGGTAAATCTTGTAGTTCTTGACACTGCCGGGAGCACCCTGCTCTGCACGGGGGAGATACTCGATGCCCGAGACTGTCTGCTCGCTGCCGAGGTCGATGACGAGAAGGTGTGGGAATGCAGCACCACGAGCCGTCTGCCAGTAGGTGGATTCCTGCAGGTCGAAGACTTTGTCGCCAGTATGGTTGCCCTGCTCCTGCTCACTGTCAGCATACTTGGTGGTCCAAGGCTCACGTGAGAGGCGTTTGCCCTGAGCGTCGAGGGCGTAGATCTCAGCGATAGCCACCTGGTCCTTACCGTCCTGCGAAGAGAGACATTCGATGCAGAGGAGTCGTCCCTTGGCAGGTGAGGCGAAGTTCACCTTCTGCCATCCGTTGCCACCGTTGAACGCGCCAGTCATGGCAGGTGTGTCGGAGTTGAGATCGGGCTTGTCACCGATGTTGTTGTGGAGGTTTGATTTCTCCAGCTGCAGTTTGTCGAGTTCAGGTTTGTCCTGTCCCCATACCACCTTTTCCTTAGGTCCTACGACGTCGAGAACGATCACCTCGTTCTTGCCCTTCTTCAGCCAGCATCCAGGCACGTAGAGTGTCTGCTGCGGACCGATAGACCAGATGCGCCCCATGGGATGACCATTGACATAGACCTGTCCCTTGCCCCAAGTCTCGAAGTTGAGGAAGGTGTCGCCCACCTTCTTGAGGTTGAAGAAACCACGATAATATCCCACGCCCTTGGGTGCAAATTCCTGTTCTACTCTTGGATCGGCAGGTGCGGCAAAAGCGCGGAATGCAGTATTGTAGTCGTCGGGGATACGCAACTTGGTCCACTGGCGCGGTTTCCAGGTTGTCTCGTTGTCGTCGATTTCAGCAGTGATGGCCACATCGCTGACAATGCCTTTGAAGTCCTTGATGGCACGTCCGAAGTTGATTCTTCCCATGCCCTCAACCACAATCAGCAGTTTGTCGCCCTTCTTCACAGCCGGCAAAGTGACGCTCCTCTCATTCTTCACGCGGTCGGTCTTACCGACATACTTGCCGTTGATGAAGTACTGTGCGAAGTCGTGGATGTCGGCGGTCAAAACGCTTTGAGCCGGAATCTCGGGAAGTGTCGTCTCGTAAATGATTGTACCCCAACCCATGTTCATTTCCTCAAAAGTCATCAGTCCACCACTCTTGGCAATGCTGTCGCATCCATAGAAGAGAGGCTTGTACTCCGTCAGTTCGAACTTGGGCACAGTGATGATGCCCATAGGAGCCTTAGGCACAGCCGGCATCTTCTTGCCATCATTGTATTTAGCCATCATCTCGCGCAACTGGTAGAACTTAGGTGTAGCCAGTCCGTATTCGTTGATGGGTGCGTCGTAGTCGTAAGAAGTGACATCGGGTGCGAAACCAGGGCTGTTGGCACCAGCCCAGTGACCGAAGGAGGTGCCTCCATGAGTCATGTAGAGTGAGAAGGAGATACCCTTGGACAGCATCTCGTCCATGC
Source organism: uncultured Bacteroides sp. (assembly GCA_946628545.1). GTDB lineage: Bacteria > Bacteroidota > Bacteroidia > Bacteroidales > Bacteroidaceae > RUG11857. The sequence continues at coordinate 10,368 of CAMOWU010000094.1, forward strand.
CAGCCACCATGTCCTTGGCATCGCGGGTCTCATGGCGCGCTCCCCACTTGTCGAACCATCCGCTCCAGAACTCCGAGCACATCAACGGAGCGTTGGGACGCAGTTGCTTGAGGCGGCGGAACTGGTCGTCGATGTTGGCTCCCGTACCGAAGTTCATGGTCCAGGCGAGGTCCTCCAGTCCGTTCTTCTCGAAGTTGGAAGCCCAGTCGCACTGGAAGAGCGTCAGCTCCTGGCCGTAGATGCCACGCAGGCAATCGCGGATGGCGCTGACGTATGGTTTGTTCTCACCATAACTGCCGTATTCGTTCTCCACCTGTATCATGATGATGGGTCCACCCTTCTGGATGGTGAGGCCAGCCAGTTGTTCGCCCACCTTCTCCTCGAAGATCTTCACGCGCTCCATGAAATAGGGATCCTGCTCACGCAGACGGATGTCCTTCTTCTTGAGCAGCCACCAAGGCAGTCCGCCCATTTCCCATTCCGCACAAACGTAGGGTCCGGGACGCACGATGACGTACATGCCATTCTTCTGTGCCAGTCGGCAGAACTCAGCCACGTCGTTGTTGCCAGTGAAGTTGAAGTTGCCTTCTGTCTGCTCGTGGATATTCCAGAAGATGTAGATGCAGACAGTGTTCATGCCGAGTGCCTTGGCCATCTTGATGCGATGGTCCCAGTACTCGCGTGGAATACGAGGATAGTGTATCTCCGCGGCTTTGACCACAAAGGGATTGCCGTTGAGGAGAAAAGTCTTGTCTCCAGTAGTAAACGAGCCCTTCTTCTGTGCCGATGCTGGAATAGCAAAGAGCATGGCCACAAGTAAGAGGCTGAAAGCAATGAATTGTTTTGAATTTTTCATAATTTATTCAGGTTTTTAAGTGTCCGTAAAAATTTCTCTACTCCCTCGGCAACGCCTTCCGGTGTCATGGCTATCACCGCACTCTGCGGATAGGTTTTCAATTGTTCTTCCGCACCCGTGAAATGTGTAGCAACAATAGGAGCGGTGAAACAACGCGCCTCAGCCAAGGTGATGCAGTACCCTTCATGATGGGATGGCTGCACATAGACATCACAATCACGCATATACCCATAAGGATTGGTTTGCATGCCAAGGAAGACCACCCTGTCGTCGAGATTCATTTCATGCGCGAGACGCTCACATTCCTTTCGGAAGAGTCCGTCTCCCACAAAGTACCAACGGAGGTCATAACCTTTGTCAACTAGCATCTTCAGGGCATGAATCGCCATATCCTGCCCCTTCTCTTGCGACAAGCGTCCTACAGTCAGGATTCTCTGTCCTTGAAAATCATCGTCAAATGAAGGTGCTTGGCTTGCCAATGCCATCACATCCTTCGGGTTCAAAACATTATAGCGGACTTCTGTCTTCTCCTTGAATTCAGGGAAGATGGAATCAAAATTCTGCTTAGCCCCTTGCGATACAACATAGATTTTATTGAACTCCTTGTAGAAACGCCTTCCCATGACCTTGTCCACTCCATTTTTTTTCACGTCGAAATGAACCCATGTATAGCGTTCCTTGGCTTTCAACTTGCGGCAGACATAATAATCCAGCATGGGTGCTGGTCCGGCGTAGGAGTGAGCGGCATCAAATTCGCCTTCAATCAAAGGTTCGTTTCTCAATAGATACTGATAGAAAAGGGTCTTATCCAATGTCAGCTTATAAACAGCATATAAGAAGACATGAATCAGGGCCTCAATGAGATGTCCTTTCTTCAATGCTTCCTTGATGGTTTGCATGGGAGGCTTGTTCACTTCTTTCCATATCCCTTGAAAGCAATGATGAACAATGACCCAGTCGGGAAGCATAGTCAAGAACCCACCCACAGGCCTCAGCAATCCGATATGAACTTCATATTCGTCTTTGTCGAGTGTAGATAGGAGCCCCAAAAGGGACTTCTCTACCCCACCAATGTCCATGGAATACAACAGGAAGAAAACTCTTTTTTTCATTTCTGGCTCATTAGTCCTATTGATGTAACTGTCTGTCAAAACCGTATGGGAAAAGAAAACATGAACACGGAGAAGCATTGTTCCCCGTGTTCAGTGTCTGTATCAGCAGCCTTTGAGTTTGCTGATGCTGTCCTTGAGGGCAGCGATCTTGGTTTGGGCGTCGTTTTGCTTCTTGCGCTCCAGTTCCACCACCTGAGCAGGTGCGTGAGCGACGAACTTCTCGTTGGCGAGTTTCTTCATCACTCCAGCGAGGAATCCCTCGAGGTATTTGATTTCAGCCTCCATCTTCGCCACCTCGGCGTCGGTGTCGATGAGTCCTTCCAGTGGCACGGCGTACTCGGTCGTTCCCACGAGGAAGGAAGTGCTGTTGTCGTTGCGATGCTCCACTTCAGTGATGTCGGTGAGGTAAGCCATCTTGATGATGACGTCGCTGAAGTCCTTCAGTTCGTTCTTGCCTACCACCTCCAGTGCCAGCGGTTTCTTGGGCGCGATGTTTTTCTTGTTTCTGATGGCGCGTACACCAGCCACGATGTGCTTGAGTGCCTCCACGTCCTTGAGCAGGGCGCGGTCGTCGTCGTTGAGCGCTTCGATATGGTTGGAAGCCACCATGATGCTCTCGCCCGACTTGCGCTCATAGATGTTCTGCCACAGTTCCTCCGTGATGAACGGCATGAAAGGATGCAGGATGCGCAGGAGCATGTCGAAGAATCGCAGCGTGGCATCATAGGTCTGCTGGTCGATGGGTTGCTGGTAAGCGGGCTTGATCATTTCGAGATACCAACCCGAGAACTCGTCTGTGAAGAGTTTGAAGGCAGCCATGAGCGCCTCGCTGAGTCTGTACTTGGAGAAGAGGTCGGCGATGACCTCTGCTTCAGCCTTGATCTTGGCCTCAAACCAGTTGATGGCAATCTTCGATCCCTGTGGCTGCGGTATGTCGGCTGTTTCCCATCCCTTGACGAGTCGGTAGGAGTTCCATATCTTGTTGCAGAAAGCGAGTCCCTGCTCGCAGAGTGCGACGTCGAAGAGGATGTCGTTGCCGGCAGGAGCAGAGAGCAACATACCCATGCGGACGCTGTCGGCTCCGTATTTGTCGATGAGTTGGATGGGGTCGGGTGAGTTGCCGAGGCTCTTCGACATCTTGCGTCCGATGCTGTCGCGCACGATACCAGTGAAATAGACGCTCTTGAACGGCATCTTGCCCATGTACTCGTAGCCAGCCATGATCATGCGTGCCACCCAGAAGAAGATAATGTCGGGTCCGGTCACCAGGTCGCTGGTGGGATAGTAGTAGTTGATTTCCTCGT
>CAMOWU010000095.1 GCA_946628545.1 uncultured Bacteroides sp.
GGTCCACGTAGAAGTCTTTAGTTTGTTATATATACATTCGATAATACTTGTCATCCGGAACGGTGTAATCCACCACAATAGTCTTGTCTTTTCTTATGTAGTTCCAAGCGTTTATATCTTCTCTGAAATAGAACTCTTTATATAAAAGTGTGGTTTGGTGATATTATTGCCTCCTCCTTCTGCTCTGGTTGACAACTCTTCTGCCAGTGTGTACTCGTCATCAGCGTAGTATTCCTCGCTGTCGTCGCTGCATCCTGTGGAGAATGCCGCCGCAATGAATATCCCTGCCATGGCAAATATACCAAAAAGTTTCTTAATCTGTTTCATTTTCTCGTTGTTTTTTTGATTTGTTTTTAATGTTGTTAATTTGATTATTGTTAATGATTTGGCCTCAATTCCAGCGTTTCGGCTTCCGCTCCTTTGTTGTCAGTGTGGTCTGTCTGTTTTGTTTTTTATGATGTTATTACTTTCTTTTTCCCGATTGCCACAAAGTTATGAAGAAAACATAGTGATATCCAAATAAAAGATGAAATAAAAGTACACGTAAAATACATCTGAAATAGTCTAATTTACATATTATCAAGTGATTAAACAAAAAGTACATGTAAAGTACACATGACTGAATATCCGCTCAAATTACTGAAAAAACTACATGCCGAGTTGTCGGAGAAAAGTTAGTTGTCAGCATCAGCATTATAGGTTTAGAATAGCTTGTCGTTTTCATAATGATATAGGTTGAATTTGGATGCAAATTTAGCATATCAATCATTGGATTGCAAGAAAAAGTGGTTTCAATGCGTTTCACGTTCGCATAGTTTTTTGTTTTTTTGATGTTTAATTGATTTGCAAAATTATATCATCTGATTACTATATCCAATTAAAAAGTGTTCCAAGGTGTTGCCATTCTGTTCCAAGGAGTTGCCATCAGATTGTCAACAAGAAGGGGAGTAAATTGCTTCTGTTGCCAAATAGCAACAATGTGCCGAATATATTGATTTCATCGGCAGAAAACATGCAGGGATTTGGATGTTGTTTAGAAATAAGTTAACTTTGCAGAAAAGAATCGGGAAATCGGATGGAAAGATTTAGACTGCATATACTATCGTTTTTTTTCTGCTTAGCCACAGTTATTGTTGGATGTTCTCAGTCTCCTGACAATCGAGAGTTCTATGCACTCGATGAGTTGATAGACAAAGAACCGCGGCAGGGTCTCATGGTAGTTGACAGTGTCTTGTCGCATCTGAACGTGATTGATCGTCACAGACAGATGGAGTATTCCTTGCTAAAATACAAGGCGGAGGACAAATGCTATGTGGAGCGGCAGTCCGACAGCACAATCGTCGCCCTGTTCGACTATTTTCAAAAACATGGAAGCACTTACCAGCAGCTCTTGTCTTACTACTATATGGGAGGCACCTACAGAGACATGGGCGATTATCCTTTGTCTATTGTTTGGTACGACAAGGCTGAGGAGTTTGCAATGTCGCATACGCTCACAAGAAGAGATTCAATGGTGCTCTCTTCAATCTTCAGTCAGGAGGCTGAAATCAATTATAGAATAGGTAGGTACAGTGAGGCCTTCAGAAAACTCAGGAAATCATTCTCCTTACAGTGCAAACTGGGGATAGATGATTTCTGGACCTATCAGGATATGGGTCGCATGGCCTCGTTATGCGACAGCGTTGAATTGGCATCGAAATATTATCAACGGTGTGCATTGGAAATGTTCAGCCAGAATTTCGATAAAATTCGTCTCACTTTCTTGGGTGAACAACTTGGCTTTTATGTTGAAGTCGGTAACAGGACAATGGCTGACATCATAGCTAACGCCATATTAGAAACCGACACCTTGACCAAGCCGAGCAATGTGTATTCATCCTTGGGCCAATATTATGAAGTGATGAAAGATGAAAAGCAGAAGGCACTTGAATATAATCTTATGGCATACGAACAAGAAACAAATGTGGGAAAGAAAGCCAGTCTTTCAAAGCGACTAACACTGTTGTATGCTTCCATGAATGATAACGACAAGGCTTTGCTTTTCGCTCAAAGGTTCTTTGATGAAGCGGATTCGTTTACAATCCACAATAAAGCAGTGGAGACAAGAGCCGCTCAAGTGCAACGCCATGTTGATGAACTTGAGGCATCGCGGTCATTCAAGAAAGAGACGGATCTCAAGAATAGGATTAGGATAGCCTTCTTTATCGCCTTTGCTTTGTTGCTTATTGTCATTTCGTTGACCGTAGTCTCAATCAACAACCACCGCAAACTGAAGCTGATGGAAACTATGCAGAAGATAAAAGACGAGAGGGACAGGATGTCTGAACAACACACAAAACTTTCAAGAGCCGTTGAGATAGACAAGAAACTGAGGGCTGAGAGCGCTCAGGATGTGGCATCGGTTCTTGATGAGCTCAACGCCCTTTCCACAAATCCCAAAAAATCACTTTCTGAGAGTTACTGGGATACTGTTTTCAACACCGTCGATTCAATTTATCCTGATTTCAGAAGCCATCTGATGGCCTATAACAATAAGCTACAGAACAAGGACCTGATTCTTATATATCTGATGAAATTGGAGTTCAAACAAGCAGACATTGCGAGAATCACGAAAAAAGCCCGTTCTGTTGTCAGCAGGAAATCTGCCAGGATAGAATCGCTTCTTGGCGTACCTCTTGCAGAAGCTATAAAGGACGATGTAAATCATTGAGTGTTACGGACTGGAGCATTTCTGTTGAACGCTATTGTGCGGCACGAATGCCGCACCTCCTACTCAGACACTATGTCAGTGAGATGCGGTGGGCTTCGATGCTTTCCTTAAGGAAGACTGAGGCGTTTTCGCTGAATTTCTGGCTTGATTCGGTGGTGAAGAATTGGCATTTGGCACCTTTGGTGAGACGCTGGTCCATGTCGGAGTGGCGTTTCAGGTAGTCTGCCAGACTTTCCGCAATGTAGTGTCCTTGCGGAATGAGTGCGATGTGGGATGGTGTGTATTTGCGTATCTTGTCGTAGAGCAGCGGGAAATGCGTGCATCCGAGGATGATGGTATCGATCTCAGGGTCTTTCTCCAGTAGTTTGTTGATGCTGTCTTTTACGAAATAATCGGCTCCAGGCTTGTCGTATTCCCCATTTTCCACGATGGGCACCCACATGGGGCATGCCTGTCCTGTCAGCGTCACTTCAGGGAACAGTTTCTTCACCTCAAGTTTGTAGGACTCCGATTTGATGGTTCCGTCGGTGGCAAACACACCCACATGATGTGTTTTTGTGAGACGTCCCACGACTTCAGCCGTAGGTCGGATTACGCCAAGCACGCGTCGGTCGGGAGCCTCTGTGGGCAGGTAGTTTTGCTGTATGCTGCGCAGTGCCTTAGCCGATGCCGTATTGCATCCGATAATGACCAAAGGGCATCCCATCTGGAATAGTTTCCTGACGGCTTGCAGTGTGAACTCATAGACCACGTCGAACGACCTCGGCCCGTAGGGTGCACGAGCATTGTCGCCCAAGTAGATATAGTCGTAGTCGGGCATTCGGCGGCGTATGCCGTCGAGAATGGTCAGTCCTCCGTATCCCGAGTCGAAGACTCCTATTGCTCCTTTGTTTCCTGCTTCAAACATATCATGTAAAAAAGGGAACCACATCCATACCTTGTTGAATACAGATGCAGTGCCCTTGTTTCTCAGTTTTTATTTGTTATTTCAGTCGGCTGATGGCCACTCCGTTGATGTCCTCGCCTTTCGACTTGTTGATGAAAGGGCATGCGTTGTGGTCGGTGTTGATGATGAAGTCGTAGCCACGCTCCACTCCAATGGCATCTATCACCTGTTGCAGGCGTTCATAGACAGGAGCCAGCAGTTCCGCCTTGGCTTGTGTGAGCAGTTGTTCTGCCTCGTTCTTGAACTGGAGGGTTTGGTCCATGAGTTGCTGCAGTTCTTTCTGCCTTTTGAGCATGATGTTTTCAGGGAAGGACTTCTGTCCATCCACATATTCCTTGAACTGCTTGTTGAAGTCCTGCTCCGAGCGTTTCATCTCGTTGTCGTAGGTGGTCTTCAGGTTTTCGTAACTGTTGATGGCGTTAGCGTACTCAGGCATGACATGCATGACCGAGTCGTAGCTCAGATATCCGAAATAGGGCTTTTGAGCCATCACCTCTGCATCGGCATCCTGCGCCCTGGTGTTCAGGCACAGTGCTGAAAACAGTGTTGCCAGAAGTAGAATTTTCCTCATGAGTGTCTGATATAACAAATAAGATGTTGTTGGTTTGCGGCATCAAGCCGCGTTTGTTTATTTCAGTCCGAGTTTAGCCTTCACCTGTGCAGTGACGTCAGTGCTCAGTGTCTCGCTGATGTAGGGGATACCTGCTGTGGCGTCCATGATATAGACATATCCACCGGCTACACCCACCTCCTTGATGGCGTTCATCACCTTTGTGGAGATCACCTGCATCTCGTCTTGCTGTGCTTTCTGCAGATCCTGCTGGCTGGTCTGGTAGTACTGCTGCATGCGCTGGTTGAGGTCGTTGAGTTCCTGCTCACGACGCTGCTGAACGGGCTCAAGCAGTGTGGCGCGGTTCTTCTCGTAGTCTTCTGCCTTGGTCTTCAGCTCGTCCTGCATGCGGTTGAGTTCCTCCTCGTAGGTCTTCTGCAGGTTCTGGAGTTTGGTTTGGGCGGCAGTGTATTCAGGCATGGCCTGGATGATTTCAGCACTGTTGACATGAGCGAACTTCTGTGCGAAAAGACTCATTGGCAAAGCCAGGAGAGCCATCAAAATCAATTTCTTCATTTTTCTCTTCTTGTTTATGATTAGTAATTGCTTGTTTTTGTTTTTTTAGATTCTCTAGATTCTCTAGATTCTCTAGATTCTCTAGATTTTCTAGATGCTCTAGATGATTTATCTGGAGTAGCCGAGTTTGCTGAGCACTTCGTCGCTGATGTCGATTTTGGGCGATGCGAAGATGATGCTGGACCCTGATGCTCGGTCGATGACCAGTTGGTATCCTTTGTTGTCGCAGATGTCCTTCACTGCGTTGTAGATTTCGTCTTGGATAGGCGACATGAGGCTCTGGCGGCGTTTGTAGAGTTCGCCTTCACTGCTGAAATACTTTTTCTTCAGGTCGCTGGCTTCCTTTTCCTTAGCCACGATGGCTTGTTCAGCTTTGGTCTTCTGTGCGTCGCTGAGGAACACCGCTTCCGACTGGTATTTCTTGAAGAGGTTCTCTGCCTCTTGGTTGAGCGCTTCCACTTCACCTTCCCATTTCTTCGAGATTTGGTTGAGTTGTTCGTTGGCGCGTTCGTAGGCAGGGATGTTCTTGAGGATGTACTCCATATCGACCAGCGCGAACTTCTGTGCGTTGAGGTTGATTGCTGCCATGCAGGCAACCACCATAGCTAAAACCATTCTTTTCATATTCCCGTAGTTTTTTTGGTTCGTTTTTTTTCTTTTATAGACGCTCTAGATGCTCTAGATTCTCTAGATTTTCTAGATTTTCTAGATGCTCTAGATTTTATAGATGCTATAGGTTGCGGTTTGATTGATTCTACGAATGCAAAGATTGTATAAATCAATGAAAACTATCGTCTATTTATTCTTTGTTAAGTGATTTTTAAGGTTTTTTCGTAATCCATTAGAATTCCTGGCCCAATACGAAGTGGAATTGGCTGCCGCTGTAGCTGGTCGAACCGAACACCTTGTCGAAGCCGTATGCCCAGTCGATACCCATCATACCCACCATGGGGAGGAAGATGCGGACACCCACACCTGCTGAGCGTTTCACGTCGAAGGGGTTGAACTTCTTGATGTCGCTCCATGCGTTACCTGCTTCCACAAACGCCAGTGCATAGATGTTGGTGGTGTTTTGGAGCATCAGCGGGTATCTCAGCTCAGCCGCCATGCGTGTGTAGGCATATCCGTTGGAGTAAGGAGTGAGCGAACCGTTGTCGTAGCCACGCAGTCCGATGGTTTCGGAGTAGAGGCTCGAGCTGTAGCCCGACATACCGTCACCTCCCATGTAGAAGGTTTCGAAAGGCGACTTCTTGTTCCTGTTGTAGTGTCCGAGGAAACCGGCGTCGAAGCGTGTCATCAGCACAAAGCATTTCTGTGCGCCACTCAGCGGTGTGAAGAACTTGGAGTTGAATTTCCACTTGTGGTATTCTATCCAGCGGTATTTCCTCTGCAAGTCTCTTTGGTAGTTGGCCTCAGCGTTGCTCTTAGCCAAGCTTCCGTAGTCGATGCCATCGAAAGAAGAGTAGGGTGGTGTGGCACTGACAGAGAAGGACACCTGCGATCCACGGCGTGGGAAGATCTGGTTGTCGATGGAGATGCGCGAGAGTGTAAGTGTCAGGTTGATGTTGTTGCAGTTACCGTTGGAGATGAGGAAGTACTGCCAGTCCTTGAGCATATAGCGTTGGAATCCGAGCTGTGCGCTGAGCTGGAAGTTGTTGTCGGGCCAGTTGAGGCGTTTTCCCCATCCTATTGACACACCGAACATCTGGATGGACTTGTCGGGGTCGTAGTACGAGCTGAAGTTGTTGTAGTAGCCGTTGTAGTTGCCCACGCCATAGAGCATGCTGTAGTAGTTGTTGTAGTAGCTCGAGTTGTAGTAGCTGGAGTTGATGTCGGTCTGCTTGGAGTAGAAAGCCGAGACGGAGAACGACGTAGGTCGTTTGCCGCCAAACCATGGGTCGTAGAACGAGATGCTGTACTGCTGGTAGTAGCTACCGTTGGTACTTCCGCTCAGTTCCAGTTCTTGGCCGTCGCCCTGAGGCAGTATGCCTCGGCGGTTGCGGTTCTTGCCAAAGAGGTTGCGCATGGAGAAGTTGGTGAACTTCAGTCCCAGACGTCCGATGACGCCCGTTTGTCCCCATCCCAGTGAGAACTCCACTTGGTCGTTGGGTTTTGACACCAGTCCCACCTCCAGATCGACCGTACCGTTCACTTCGTCGGCCACTGGTTTCATGTCGATATGTTCAGGGTCGAAGTGTCCCATCTGTCCTATCTCCTGATACGACATCTTGAAGGCGTCCATGTTGAAGAGGTCGCCTGGTTTGAGTTTGAGTTCTCGGCGGATCACATCCTCATAGACGCGGTCGTTTCCGAAGATCTTCACCCTGTTGATGCTGGCCTGTCGTCCTTCGACAATGCGTATCTCGAGGTCGATGGAGTCGCCATCCACATCCACTTCCACGGGGGTCACTCGGTTGAACACATAGCCATCGTTGAAATAGTAGTTGGCTACGGCGTCCTCATCTTCAGAGAGTCGTTTGGAGATGTGGGTCTGGTTATAGACATCGCCTCGCTTCATGCCCAGGACGCGGTCCAGTCCCTCGGTGGTGAAGATGGTGTTGCCCACCCACTTGATGTCTCTGACGTAGTATTTGTCGCCTTCCTCGATGTTGATATACACATCGACGAGGTTGTTGCCCAGATCGACCACGCTGTCGCTGGTGATGACAGCGTCGCGGAAGCCCAGCTCGTTGTATTTCTTGATGACGTTCTCCTTGTCCTCCTTATACTTGTCCATGATGAACTTCTTGGAGTGGAAGAAGCTGGCGAGTTTGCCTTTGCGGTGTGTTTTCTTCAGCAGTCCGTTTCTGAACAAGCTTCCGGTGAATCGTTTGGTGGGTATGTTGTTGTTGCCGGTGATGTAGATTTCATTCACCTTCACTTTTTCGTTCTTGTTGATATTCATATCGACGACGATGTAGTTTTTCTGCGTTGCATCGTCGCGTTGCACGATTTCAATCTCGGCGTTTTTGAAACCTTTCTCGTCGAAATATCTCTTGGCGATGGTTTGTGCCTTGTTGACCATGTTGGGTGTGATCTGGTTGCCCTTGAGGATACCGATTTTCTCCATGAGGTCGTCCCTCTCGCCTTTCCTCACACCGTTGATGTTGATTTCCGACACTCTTGGGCGCATGGCCACATGGATGGAGAGGTAGATCTTGCCATCGACGATGCTGTCTGCCTCTATTCTGGCATCCGAGAAGAGTCCGTGTTTCCAGTATCGTTTCACGGCTTCGGTGATTTCATCGCCAGGCACGCTGATGGTCTGTCCTATGACCAGTCCCGAGAGGTTGATGATCAAGTTGTCCTCATAGCCTTCAGCGCCATAGACGTTGATGCCTCCGATGTCGAGTCGTCGTGTCTGTCCGTAGAGAATGGTGGGTTTGTCCTGCTTGTCCTGAGCCTCCATCCCCAGCGAGGAGAAGAGCATCAGCAGCAGGCATATCCATGCATTGAGTTTCGTTGTTCCAGTCATTTCGTGTTTGTTTTTGTCCTGTTCAAAATCGCTTATTTGCTTTGTTCCTGTGCTTCCACTTGCGCTTCGGTCTTGCCAAATCGGCGCTGTCGTCCTTGGTAGTCGCAAATGGCCTTGCACAGTTCCTCTTCATTGAAGTCAGGCCAATAGATATCTGTGAAATAGAGTTCTGTGTATGCGCTTTGGATGAGCAGGAAGTTGCTCAGTCGCTGTTCGCCTCCTGTTCTGATCATCAGTTCGGGTTCGGGCATGAACCGCGTTTCCAGGTGTTGGTCGATGGTGGTTTCGTCGATGTCCTCAGCTTTGATTTCGCCCGTTTCCACCTTTTTTGCGATGGCTTTCACTGCCTGTGCCATTTCCCATCTCGAAGAGTAGCTCAGCGCCAGCACAAGGCATGTTCCCGTGTTCTTGCTGGTGACATTGACCAGGTGATGGATGGCATCCTGAACGATTTTCGGCAGTCGTTCGATTTCTCCGATGGTGCGGAAGCGGGCATTGTTCTTCATGAACAGCTCCTCCTCCAGATGCTGCAGCAGGATGGCCATGAGCGCCGACACTTCCTGTTCTGGTCGGTTCCAGTTCTCGGTGGAGAAGGTGTATAGTGTGAGGTAGTCGATGCCCATGGCAGTGGCGGCGGTCATGATGTCGTGCACGTTCTGTGCTCCTTCCTGGTGTCCCATGGTTCGTTCCATGCCGCGGGCGTTAGCCCATCGTCCGTTGCCGTCCATGATGATGGCGATATGGTGTGGCAGCCTCTTGTAATCGACTTGTTCCTTGTATGTCATATATATATAATCTTCTCTTTTAGTTATTGCATTTTCTGTACTTGGGCATGATGTCGTAAGTGAGGAAGAGCATCAGCATGGTGTAGGAGTCCTTGTTTTTGAGAAACGACCCCTTGATGCCGTAAGGATCGACGATGCCGTCGAGTTTGTCATCGAGGCTGAAGTGGGCCGACCAGTCCAGTCCGACGTTGAGCCTTGGCTTGAGTTTGTACTTCACACCGATACCGATGGGTATGTTGAGTGTGAAGACGCTGCCCTCTGGCTTCACTCCTTGTCCATAGGTCATGCCCAGTCCCAGGTGGATGTAGGGAGCGAGTCGTTTGTTGCCCTTATATGTGGCGGCACCCGTGCCATAGCCGAAGAAGTTCAGCTCGTACTGGCAACCGAAATCCACCACTGATGTATCGAATTTCCAGTTCTTGCCGTCGGGATATTTGTTGCTGCGTTCAGCCGAGTTGCCCCCGATGCCTGCGTATGAGAGGTTGAACTTCAGGGCCATGCGAGTGTTGAAGTTGTAGCGGGCAACGAGGCCTCCTGCAGGCTTGAGATGGCTCAGCGGGTTGGTATAGTTGGCATCGCCCAGATAAGAACTCATTCCCGCCATGGCGCCAATCTCCATCTTGTACTCCAGTTCCTGGGCACTGAGGTGGATGGGGCAAGCCATGAGGGCAAGCAGTGCGAGTGTCTTGATCTTGAGCATGGTCCTTTTCTTGCTGATATATCTGTTGTCTTGTGTTTCGGGCAGGTTGTGTTTAGAGGCTGCTGAGTCGTCCTCTCCACACCTTGTTTCCGCTCTGCACCATCCAGATGTTGCCACCGCTGACGCAGATGGAGATGGGTTCGGTGGTTCCGCGCAGGGACATGGGAGGCATGAAGAGCGATGTCACTTCTCGCCATGTGATGCCGTTGTCGTCCGAGCGGTAGAAGGTTTGGTAACCAGAGCCATCTGTGCTCAGTCCGAGAGCGTAGAGGTGGTTGTTGTAGTGGAACATCTGCAGTTCCTCCATCTTGGGCAATGCCCACTTGTTCTCGGAGGAGATGTTGATGTAGTTCCATTCCTGGTCCACGTCGTTGTCGTAGGCCGACAGTTTGTACCAGACACTGGCGTAGTCTTCGAGTGCGGAATTGAGTCCGGCCATCACCACCACGTCGATGTTGCTGTTGGTCTTCGATGTGTAGCAAGCAGTCGAGATGTTGGTCTGTGGCAGCAAGTCGATGTGGCTGGTGCCGTAGGTGATCCAGTTCTGCAAGTCCTCGGAGCCCATGATTTGCGTTCCGTCGCTTGTGTAGAGTCGGAAGGAGTCAGCTCCCAGCAGCTGCTTGAAGGTGAGGTCGTTGACCTTTGTCCAGTTCTGTCCGTGCTCGTCGGGAGTGGATTGGTAGATGCGTCCGTCGTTGCCCAGGGCGTAGAAGACGTCATTGAACACCACGACCGAAGCGTAGTCGATGACGGCATTGTCTGTGGCCGTCAGTGTTTCAGGTTGGGTCCACGACACGCCTTCCGAGAGGAAGGATGTGGAGCAGACCGTTGGTGTGCCATCGTTGTCGGCGAAGACGTAGAGGTGGTTGTTGGCCACCACGCTGTGGCTTTTTCCAGAGAGTGTGATGTCGGCGCTGTTAAGCCTTGTCCAGATCAGCGAGTCGGCATCTGTAGCGCTTTTGTTGACCTTGACCGTGTAGCTCTTGCGGTTCACGCCATCGTAGGCCAGCACGACGAACTCCACGGGATTGGTGAAGTCGATGGAGTCCTTGCCGCTGTTGAAATAGTAGTAGATTGAATCGTTGGCGTATTTATAGACCACCGAGCCATCGGCATAGACTGTAGGCACCAGTCTTGTGACATTGGCCCACGACACCAGTGAATCGACATTGCTGATGACGTTGTTGACTTGGTCGATGTTGAAAAATACGTTTTTGCCCGAGATGGTTCGGGAGTAGGTGGTGTCGGTTCCGTCGGTTCGGGTGACTTTGACTTGGCTGACGAAGTCTCCCACAGAGAAACTGGTGATGGAACATTCGGGTGTAGTGACCGTGTCGTTGTCCTTCAGACAGGACGTGAGGGTCCATGTTGCAAAGAGCAATGCTACGATTGCGTATATGCTTTTTTTCATCTGAAATCAGCGGTAAATATTGATGTTTGGATATAATGTATCTGCAAAATTACAAACATTTTTTGCCTTATGGAACATCCCCAATCACTTTTAAGGTATTTTAGGTGCTATTTTATAGTTATTTATGCTGATTTCGCCCTTTCTGCACTCTTTTTGCGCTTCTTTCTAACATTTTTTTACTTTTAGAATGTACTTCATCACTTCTCAGTGCCATTTGGAGGTGTGGCATTCCTGCCGCACAAAAACGTTCGGCAGGAATGCCGAACCTCCTACCGTAAACGATGCAATAGCATGATTGTCGTATAGAAGTTGGCATGTAGGGACGCGACGTGTCGCGTCAGCAATGATACAAACGTGACGTGTCGCGTCAGCAATGTTGTAGGAAGGTCAGGGTGTGGCCGTTGATATTGGTCACCTCCATCGTTTTGCCGTGGGTGATGACGGGAGCCGCCACCCCTTGCTGAAGACTCAATGTACCGGTCTCCACGTATGCCTCGTCCCATGCGCCGGCATCGATGAACGACTGGAGCAGGCGGGCTCCCCCCTCCACCAGCAGCGACTGGATGCCGCGGGCGTGGAGGTGGCTGAGCATCTGGGGGATGATGTCGGCAGTGAAGTCGATGCCGACGTATTCCACCCCGTTGGTTGGGCTGGCTGCATCGACTTGGGTGAAGACGATGGTAGGAATGGTACCGTCGAAGAGGTGGAGCGATGTTGGCAAGGTCAGTTGGCGGTCCATCACCACTCTGATAGGATTCTTGCCCACCCAGCGACGCACGTCCAGGCGGGGGTTGTCGGTCAGTGCCGTCACTCGTCCCACCATGATGGCTTGGTGCTCAGCCCTTCGTTTGTGGCAGATTGTCTGTGCAAGGTCGTTGGAGATGGCTGTTCGTTGTCCGCTGATGCCGATGAATCCATCGGCCGACTGCGCCCATTTCAGTGTGACAAACGGTCGTTTCAGTGAATGGAAGGTCATGAACCGCTTGTTCAGTTCCTGGCATTCCTTCTCCAGCACGCCCACCACGACGTCAATGCCTGCGTCCCTTAGTTTCTTGATGCCCAGTCCGTTGACCTTGGCGAATGGATCCATGCACCCCACCACCACCCGAGGTATGCCCTTACTGATGATCAGGTCGGCACAGGGTGGTGTCTTGCCATAGTGCGCACAAGGTTCCAGACTCACGTAGATGGTGGAGCGGCTGAGCAGATCCGTTTCCCGTACAGATGCGATGGCATTGACCTCAGCGTGTCCTTCTCCGCAGCGTTGGTGGTATCCCTCCCCGATGATCCGTCCGTCGCAGACAATCACAGCCCCCACCATAGGGTTGGGTTGTGCGTTTTTCATGCCGTTCTTGGCCAGCTGTATGCAGCGGCGCATATATTTTTCGTTGTCAGTCATCGTTTTTATCGTGCTTTTTTGTTAATTTTGCATCCTCATTGTGCATTGAGCTGTAGCGATGCGACGTGTAGCATCCGTAAACAGCTCATGCTCAACATGACAAATGTGGAAATGTTGCAATCTCTGTTCAGGAATATCGTCGGTCAGCTGAATGCTGTCTATGACCAGCATGAGTCGCGTGCTGTGGCTTTCATGCTGATGGAATCGTTGCTCCAAGTCAGCCAAGTTGATATTCTGGCAGACAAAGATACAACTTTTTCTCCACAACAGCGCAATCAGTTGCAAGGAATGTTGGACAGACTGCTCCTACACGAGCCAGTGCAGTACGTTCTGGGTGAGGCTGATTTTTGCGGACTGACCCTGAAAGTGGCTCCAGGGGTGTTGATTCCACGACCTGAGACAGAGGAATTGGTCGAGTGGGTCTGCGACGACCTCAAGAACCTTCCTTCGCCTTCCATCGTGGATGTCTGCACGGGTTCGGGATGTATAGCCCTGGCCTTGGCACATCGTTTCCCAGATGCGCGGGTCCGTGCCACAGATCTCAGCCAGGAGGCTTTGGCGATAGCAGAGGCGAATGCCCGTCGATTGTCTCTCCCTGTCTCCTTCATCCATGCAGATGCATTGGGTGATTGTCCTTTCGGCGCCGAAGGCGGCCAGCCGCTGCCCTTGTTCGATGCGGTGGTGAGCAATCCACCTTATGTCCGGCAGAGTGAGCGCCAGGACATGGATGCCAATGTGCTCGATTTCGAACCCGAGGAAGCTTTGTTTGTGGCCGACGACACTCCCCTCATCTTCTATGAGGCCATAGCCAGGGCTGCCCGAGCGAGGCTCACCCCGCGAGGTGCCCTCTATTTCGAGATCAACAGTGTTCTCGGCAGTTCCGTGCTTGCCATGCTCTCCTCGCTTGGCTATGCACATGCAGAATTGCGGCAGGACGCCTACGGCAACGACCGCATGGTCAAAGCCGCACCATCATTCCCATAACTCCC
>CAMOWU010000096.1 GCA_946628545.1 uncultured Bacteroides sp.
AACGGCACGGGACGTTTGGGAGCCAATTTGGGACTCCATCTTTATTTGTAAGAACCAAAGGCCTATGGTTGTTTGTTTGCAAATCATCCGCTCAACATAAATTTGCATGAAATAATCCACAAAAAAAACAATAGGAGTAATGAAAAAAATTCTTTTGACATTCCTTTTTCTATACTCGCTCCAAACTTCAGCACAGGGCAGATATTGCACCAGCTTCAATGACTATTTGGAAGATAACTGGATAGAAGTGCCAACTTTAACAATCAACCGCCATTCAAAATCCGCCCCAAAACCTAATGAGGCAATCGACTATTCTTTCACATCTAACGATGAGACAACAGATACGCATTTAGACGAAAAGGCAGTCTTTGTCCAATGCAACGATTCTTTGTTCATCAATCTCCGCGAATTCAGTATGGGACTTGAATTTTTCACCAACCACTACGCTCTGGCATATCCCTTAACCAACAACAAAATAGTGTTTATAAGCCCCAAACCAAAAGAATACAAAAGCGTTCATTATCTTGTTGTCGGTCCAATACCTATTCCTCTCAAGTTCAAATCCACATCAAAACCAGCAAATTGCTACTTGATAGATGATATATCTCTTGGAGGCTATTCTCCAGTCAAACTGATAGGCGACGAATCTATCACAAAAGTATTGAACGGCCATGACGATCTCATTGACGAGTATTTCGCAGAGAAAAAGAAAAAAATCCGGGAGACACCATCACATATCATGCCACTGCTCAGAAAAGCAAAAATGATACCCTGATTCAACCCGCTCCCCCAAGCAAAAAAGAAAATTACACAATTTTACGCACTTTGCATTACAAATATTTGCAAGGTGCGTAATTGTTTTTATAATTTTGCAACGTATTCAACCAAAAAAACATGAAATACCCATGGACAAAAACACAGAGCAAGAGACGGCACAGACCGCCAAAAGCATCGACGAACAAATCAGAGATGCACTGAGAGAAGCGCAGAACGCTTTCACCAGCCAGAAGACGACACAGGAGAATGCAGGCACATCTCCAGGAAACGAACCCCAACAGACAACAGACCCAGACGCAGAACCTGCATGGTTCAAGAAGTACCGCGAAGAACAAGCACGACTCTACCAACAACTGCGCAACGACAACGAAGCCATGAAAGCGGCCAAGCAACATGAGGAACAGAAAGCCGTAGTGGCTGCTACTGCTCAACGACTCGGCATCCCCAACTACCTGCTCCCACATCTCAAGGTGGATGCCGAAGGAGATGTGGAACAACAACTCACCCAACTCAAACAAGAGATGGTCAACCACAAACTCCTGCCTCTCGACGACCAGCGCAACCACAACGACACCCGCACCCTCATCGAAAACGACGCCGAGGAATGGGCGAAAGGCATTGAACATTGAACATCACCAAGAATATCTAGAATATCTAGAAAATCTAGAAAATCTAGAAAATCTAGAGCATCTAGAGAATCTAGAGCATCTAGAAAATCAAAACCAATCTAACACCATTATCAATTATGAGTATCAGTTTTAAAGAGAAGACTTTTTCGGGCAGAAGAAACGCCATCTGGCGCGAGCCCAAAGTATTGCCGGGCGGTTTCGCCGTGGCACAGACCTTCGCCGCCGGCACACTGCTCAAACGCGGCACATTGGTGAGCGTCGATATGACGACCTTGAAAGCAGGAATCGTGAAGGTGGGCAAGGTGCTGACTGGTGGCACCACCACCGCCCCACGTGTGAGCAAGGACAACTACCTGGCACCAGGCGACACCGTGATGAAAGTGGGCGACACTGCCAACGCCATCGTCACCGCCGTCGATCGAAGCAACGAGAACTACGACGTGGTGACACTGAGCGCCGCCATAACGGGACTGGCAGCCGACGACTACCTCCAGGAAGCCGACACAAGCGGTGGCAATGCCGTAGCGAAATACATGCCCAATGCCGTCATCGCCGCCGACCGCATCATCCTGGAAAGCGACCTGCCAACAGTGGATGTGGCATGGCAAGCACTCGTCATCAGAGCCGCGGCACAGACCTTCCCCGACAATTTCCTCAGCGGAAGCATCGCTTTAACAAACAACCACAATATCTTGTTCATCAATCAGTAATGAATAAGCAATCCACTTAACAACAAATCTTATCAACCTATATCAATCATGGACTACACTTCTATTTTCGGCGAGTTGACCGAAAGCATCCAAGCTCGCATCGACGCCGCATCACGCTACGGCAAACGCATCTTCGACAACGCCATCTACCCCGAATACCTCAGTTGGGACACTCCGTCCGTAGGACTGAACTTCGAGGAACTGCTCGGCAGGTACAACATCACCATGGCGGCAGCCACCGTAGGCGACAACTCCAAGGAGCCGGAACTGGACACCAATGGGGTGAGCATCATCAAGAACAAGGTGTTCAACCACGCCATCAGTCGCCCACTGACCATCAACGAGTATCGCAACGTACTCGCACTGCTGGACTCCAAGAAACTCACCGACCGCCAGATGAAGCGCGAACTGACAAACATCCTCTGGGGAAGCGTTGAGGAAGTGGTGAAAAGCGTGCAGAGCAAGATCGACATGATTTTCCTCTCCGCACTCTCCAACTGCGGCATCTTCGCCTTCGACGAGACGACCAACCCAGAAGGCGGCGTACGTGGTGAAATCGACTTCAACCAACCCATTCACAACATGGTCACCGTCAATGAGGTGTGGGATGAGGACCATATCGCCGACATTGACCCTTTTAGTGACATTGAGGAACTGCTGAACAGAGCCGAAGAGATTGTGTCGGTGAGCAAACTGCTCATCTCACCCACAAAACTGGGTTTCCTGATGAGAAGCCCAAAGATGCGACAGGCGGTGCTGGGCAACGACCACAGCAGCGGTCCACTGACCCTCAACACCATCAACAACTTCATGGAGAGCAACGGACTGCCTCCCTTCGTGAAGATACGCCGCAAGTGCCGAGTGCGCACCTCCACGGGCTACAACACCATCTCGCCATGGAAGGACGCCAATATCGTGGCTGTGCCGGAAGGCAAGATCGGCATCATCAAGAACGCCTACAGCAACAACGAACTGCGCCCCGAACCAGGGGTGTCGTACTCCAACTATGGACGCATCCGCATCTCCGAATGGGGCGTGGGTGAGACACAAGGCATGAACGGCGCCGAATACACCAAGGCTGAAAGCCTCTCGTTGCCGGTCATCACCGCCATCGAAGGCATCTTCACCCTCAAGACAGACACAAAAACTGAATAACGATCAACCAACCATCAAATGACCAACCTTGAAACGCTGCGCTCACGCTGCAAGTTGCTGTGCAACACCTGCTACGTCGATAAAGACGTGGGCATCGAAAGGCTCATCAGCCACTTGGTCGTTCCCGAAGAGGAGTACAACCCCGACTACGACCGCGCCATCATGGTCTGCGCCCTCGACATCGTCGCCGGGTGGGTGGAGACATCCAGAAGCGAAGGCGGTTCGCACAGCCACGGAGGCATCAGCACCAACAGCAGCATCGAGGCGATAGAGCGCAACATGCGGCGCTGGATCAAGCGCTACAATCTCGCCCCCTCCGACTACGGACTGACCCGATCGGAAATCGACAACGGATCACTCAGATGGTGAACATTGAACATTGAGCGAGCCCTGTGCCCGGGCTTTCAAGCCCGGTGTAATCACCCTCAACAACCCATAACCATTCAACCACCATGAGATACAATGGGTACATGAAATACAGAATCTTGCCGAAGAGAGAAGGTGGCGCCGAAGGCGACGCATGGACAGCCCGTGAACAGCGCGGCGCCACCTTCGACGCCGACGGTTGCCCAGTGGCAGAGACACCCGAATGGTCGGAGCCAGTGGAATGTTTCATCGCTATCGGCGAGTTCTCACTCCTCAACGACGATGGCGGCAGTTTCACCCGCCAGACCTACGAGTTGATCACCGAACGCATGGACCTGGACACCGACCGCGTCCTCCTGTCGCTGCAAGGCAAGCTACTGGGCGAATTTGAAGTGCTATATATCCAGCAAATCTGGATGGACCGCACCAAACTCGTCGTCCTGTAGGGACGCGACGTGTCGCGTCCGCCCCTAAAGAATCTATAGCATCTATAAATTCTATAGCATCTATAAATTCTATAGCATCTATAAAACCTATAGCATCTATCAAATCTATAGCATCTATAAAATCTATCACCACAAGCAAAAAACCAACCATGGAAAAATACATCTACAGACTGCTCAATTCGAGCGCCCTTGCGACCGAGATCGGCGGACAAATCTACCGTCATGGGATGCGTCCACGCGACGCCAAGAGCGAGGACATCATCGTGAAGTTGGTCAGCGGCAGCTTAGGCCAGCGACAAAGCGGCGAAGTCGCCATCACCATCTACGTGCCGCAAATCAGTGCAGGAACCCACACCAACAAGGTGAACGACCTGGCTCGCATCCAGTGGCTCATCGACATGCTGCGGGAAACCTTCAACGAACACAGCACCCCCCGCATCCGACTCGACATCAACAAGGAACCGACCCTCAAAACCCTACCGGAAAGAAAACAGACTTTGGTTCAAGTAACACTTGAATACAATTTCGTAAATCATTAGAAATAATAACATTAAACATCACTAACACTATGGCAAAAATCATCATGGCATGGAGCAAATGCAAGATTGAGATTGGCAAGACCGGCGCCAACGACTCCATGGCAGAGAACCTGACCGACATCGGCGTGATCCTCAACCAGTCATCGTCGCTCGAGGCTGAGGCTGGCGACAGCCTGCAAGCCATCGCCACCGGAGGCGAAGTAGTGGCAGAGGAAGCACAGGAAGGCACCCTCCGACTGGAGACGACCCTGATAGAACCCACCGACACCCTGCTCACCCTCTTGGGCATCGGCACCACAGGAGAGAACGAGACAAGCATCAGCACCCACATCGTGGATGGCGAATGGTCGGTGAAGGTGACTCCCAAGAACATAGGGGCCAAAGGCATCGCCGCCCCGAAGTGCAGCATCACCTACACGCCTTCATGGGATGAGGAAAACGGCAACCAAGCCACCCTGACCTTCAACATCCTCAAAACCACCGACGCCAACCCCAACTACTGGTACAAGCGCTTCACCACCACCTCAGCCCTTTAAAATCTAAACCATCTAGAGCATCTAGAAAATCTAGAGCATCTAGATAATCTAGAAAATCTAGAAAAAACAAAAATAATCATGAAAACCATTGAGAAACAAGCAGCTGACGCCATCCTCCAGTCAGCAACAGAGACCATCGAGATCGGAGGAAAGAAATGGGAAATCGGCAAACCCACAGTAGGCACCATCATCATGGCGAGCGAATTGGTGTCGCAACTGCCCAAGTTCAAGGACGAGTTGACCGGCAAGGACATCATACCTGAAGTGATGCGCGTAGCCAAGGATGCCAAAGTCATCGGCAAGATCGTCGCATTGCTCATCCTCGGTGCCAAACGGGTGCTGGAACATCGCAAGAGCGGCAAAGGACAGTGGTGGCGCTGGATCTGGAACTGGTTCTTCCACCGCAAGCAGATGCGCGAGGAGATTGATGCCCTTGCCGACCTCATCCTCCAGGAGCTGGACGCCGACCACATCTTCTCCATCATCAGCGACCGCCTGGGGCACCTTCAGTTGGGCAGTTTTTTCGGCATTACCACTTCGCTGTCGCAGAGCAATATCCTCAAGGCAACAAAAGACGAAGTGGATGCCTGAACGACTCCATCTGGGCACTGGTGTTGAGCACCTGCAAGAACCTCGGCGTAGGCCCCGACTACGTGCTGCATGGCCTGACCTTTGAAAACCTCATCCTCTACAGCCACGCCACTCCCGTCTTCCCCAATGCCGAAGAAGAGCGTCG
Source organism: uncultured Bacteroides sp. (assembly GCA_946628545.1). Classification (GTDB taxonomy): domain Bacteria; phylum Bacteroidota; class Bacteroidia; order Bacteroidales; family Bacteroidaceae; genus RUG11857. Next base: position 5,895 of record CAMOWU010000096.1, read on the forward strand.
GCACTTCGACGCCCGTCTGGATGCCAACACCCCTGGTGCCATCACCCTACCCGACGGACTGGTGACAGAGCCGTTCTGAAACGAAATTTATCCTGCATAACTATTTTTTTAGTGTTGTCATGAGGCTTAATTAGATAGAAAGCAGTAAATTTGCAACTTGAAAACCGCATACGCGGTACTATCAACAAGCATCATCAACAACCAAACAGAAAAATACATGGCAAAGATTGTTACTATGGGCGAAATCATGCTTCGCCTGTCGCCAGAAGGCAACTACCGTTTCGTGCAAGCCGAGAGTTTCAAAATCATCCCAGGCGGAGGTGAGGCCAACGTGGCTATCAGCCTGGCCAACTACGGCCACGAGAGTGTCTTTGTGTCCAAACTCCCCAAGCATGAGATTGGTCAGATTGCCGTCAACGCCCTGCGCAAGTTTGGCGTGAACACCGACTGCATCGCCCGTGGCGGCGACCGCATCGGCCTCTACTACGCCGAGACTGGTGCCTCAATGCGTCCTTCCAAAGTGATCTACGACCGCGCCCACTCCTCCATCGCAGAGGCAAAGCCCGAGGACTTCGACTTCGACAAGATCTTCGAGGGTGCCGACTGGTTCCACTGGTCGGGTATCACACCCGCCATCAGCGACGCCAGCGCCGAGTGCCTTCGTTTGGCCTGCATCGCCGCCAAGAAGCACGGTGTGACTGTGAGCTGCGACCTCAACTTCCGCAAGAAGCTGTGGACCTCAGAGAAAGCCATCAGCATCATGCGCCCCCTGATGCAGTACGTGGATGTATGCATCGGCAACGAGGAAGACGCAGAGTTGTGCCTGGGCTTCAAGCCCGATGCTGACGTGAACGCTGGCAAGACCGACGCCGCAGGTTATGAGGGCATCTTCAAGGCCATGGCCAAGGAGTTTGGCTTCAAGTACGTGGTATCGACCTTACGCGAGAGTTTCAGCGCCACCTACAACGGCTGGAAGGCACTGATCTACGACGGCAAGGAGTTCTACCAGTCCAAGCGCTACGACATCAACCCCATCATCGACCGCGTGGGTGGTGGTGACTCGTTCTCTGGCGGTTTGATCCATGGATTGCTGACTCGTCCCAACCAGGGTGCCGCACTGGAGTTTGCAGTAGCAGCCAGCGCCCTGAAACACACCATTCCAGGCGACTTCAACCACGTGAGCGAAGCCGAAGTTGATGCTCTGGCCGGTGGTGACGCCAGTGGACGCGTGCAGAGATAGTTAAAGAGTTAAGAGTTAAGAGTTAAGAAATTAAGAGTTCAGAAAATATGGCAAGATTTGATAAGATCGCAGTATTGAGCAAGATAGGAGCCACAGGTATGGTTCCAGTGTTCTATCACAAAGACCCCGAGGTGGCCAAGAAAGTGATCAAGGCCTGCTACGACGGCGGTGTGCGCGCCTTCGAGTTCACCAACCGTGGCGACTTCGCCCACGAGGTGTTCGCCGAGTGCGTGAAATTCGCAGCCAAGGAGTGCCCTGAACTGGCTCTTGGCGTAGGTTCAGTTGTTGACGCCCCCACCGCAGCCCTCTACATCCAGTTGGGAGCCTGCTTCATCGTGGGTCCGCTCTTCAACCCCGACATCGCACCCGTCTGCAACCGACGCCTCGTGCCTTACAGCCCTGGCTGCGCCACAGTGAGCGAAATCGGCAAGGCTCAGGAACTGGGATGCGACCTGACTAAGGTGTTCCCTGGCGACGTCTATGGACCAGCATTCGTGAAAGACCTGAAAGCTCCCTGCCCCTGGTCTAAGATCATGGTGACGGGTGGTGTCGCTCCCACAGAGGAGAACCTGAGCGCATGGTTCAAGGCCGGCGTGTATTGTGTGGGCATGGGCAGCAAACTCTTCCCCAAGGACAAGGTGGCTGCTGAGGACTGGCAGTACGTGACCGACAAATGTGCCGAGGCCCTCGCCATCATCGCCAAGATCAGAGCAGAAATATAGAATCAATAGCGTCTATCGAGTCTATAGCGTCTATAGCGTCTATCGAGTCTATCGAGTCTATAGCGTCTATCAAAAAAAAGGAGCGGTTTCCGCTCCTTTTTTTGATTATACCCCCTCCTGCCGCACAGTCATCAGGACACGGTAAACACCGCGGATGATGGTCTTGGGGATGGGCTGTGGCTCATAGGCGGGATTGTAGCTGCAGAGCATGTACTGGGTGGCGTCGTCCGCCCGCTGAACCACTTTCAGCAACCGGCGTCCGTCCTTGATGTCGATGACGTAGGGATTGTTGAGCTCGAGGAACTCACGCCACAGCTCCACTTTTCGGATGAGGATCAGACTGCCGTTGGGAAACTTTGGCGACATGGAGTCACCAAAGACATTGATGACCACATCGCCTTGCTGGGCAGTGGAGCGTGAGAAGGGGATGTAGTTGATGACATATTCCGGCTCCACGACATCGTTGGAGAGGAACCCTCCACGGGAGTCGAGATTGAGTACGGGGATGTTGATGACATTGCTGCTGGCATTGTCGTCTGCTTGCAGTCGCACCACCGCCTTGTCAGCCTTCATCATCTCACCCTCGCCCGTAAGCAACCAATGGGCTGATATACCTTCGCATTTTGAGTATATACGATCGAGGTCGAACGTATTGCGACTGAGCCACGAACTGACGGTCTGCGGAGTCACTTCAATCATCTCTGCAAAACGGCTTTTATTACCATCTGTGTAATAATTGATTAAACTTTGAAGTATTTCTTTCTTTTCCATGGTTTCCCCTCCTGTGAATAAAAAAACTTGTTGAGTGATGATTTTTTTCTTAAAATATTTGGTAGTTATTATTCATTTTGCGTAATTTTGCAACAAATCTAAACATTCAATACGCAAAATTACAATTTTTAAATATACAAACCAAACAAATCAAGAAAAATTTTATTCACACTTTAATTAAAATCAACCATGACTACCAACAAGAATGAGATTATCGTTCCCGCATTGGTGGAACGTCTGAAGCAAACCGACTTCGACTGCGTGATCTACAGTGGCATCGTCACCCAGGGCAACTGCCTGGCCATCCACGACTACAGTTTCCGTGAACTGTCAGCAATGTCTCTCAATGGTTCGTCGGTGCCCATGCCCACAGCATGGCATGTGATGGAATGGCTTCGCCAAAACCACGGCTATCATTTGGCGCTCGTCTTCGACAAGAAAGGCGGTCAATGGAACTGGGCGATCTACCGCCTGTGGTCGCTGAGCCACTGCAAGGCTGAGAACCGCATGCTCAAGACACCAGTTATGGCCAAGACATGCAACAAAGGCTTCGACACCTGGACAGCAGCCTGCAAAGATGGCATCGAAACAGCATTGGAAATGATCTGAAAAACAAGAAGGAAAACCTCGGAATACCTTAGGAAATCCTAGGAAATCCTAGGAAACCCTAGGAAACCCTAAGAAATCCTAGGAACACCTAAAAAAATCATCACCATGAACAACTTACAATTATCCGACGTGGGCTACCAAGTGAGCCACGACAACCACTACAATCTGATGATCCACCTGATCAACGGCGACAACATACTGATTGCGCCCCACCACATCGAAGAAAACCTCGAAGCTATCGACAAGTTGCTTCTCCAGGACCGTCCTTACTACATCTACGAAGTGAAAGGCCTGCAAACCTACCGACCCACGTTCTTCACGGCGAGAAAACTACGGATGCTCCATCAAGCACTGGAAAAGGCAACCAAGCAACAATCAGCATAGCAAACAACCAACTCCCCTCCCCTGCAAGGGGAGGGGTGCCTGAAAGGCGGGGTGGGGTCTGGAAGGACTTTGTGGGGTCTGGAATGGCTTTGACACCCCACCCCTGCCCCTCCCCTTAAAAGGGAGGGGAACGGACTCCCCGCCCCTTGCAGGGGAGGGGTGCCTGAAAGGCGGGGTGGGGTCTGGAAAACTGATCGGGGTGGATAGGCTATAACACCCCCCCCTGCCCCTCCCCTTAGATGGGAGGGGAGTTTTGGGAAGTTCTACCTCCTTCTGCGTGATTTCTTGCCAGAGGTTGAGATTTTCTCGCCGATGCAGCCATAGCGGTAGGCGCGGATGGAATCACCGATGACCAACGAGTCGGGAGTGAGTTTGAGGATATCCATGGTGTCGGCAATGGTGTCGGTCTTGGCCTTGCCGTTATTATGCGAGAGCGCAAGACGTCCGTTGACCAGTTCCCAGCCATGATAGAGTCGTCCGGTGTTGTTGTTGATGGTCCTGATCTTGCCGTCGGCCTCGATAGCAAAGCCATGCGGAATCTTCAGTGAGTCTCTTGTGCCCCACTCTTGCATGAGCGATGTGATATCGACCACTTTGTTGGCCATAGCCTCTCCACAAGGCACCACAGCCACCTTGTCGCCTACGGTGTAACGCCCTAAAATCTGGGGGTTGACCAGACGGAAAGCCATCGTGTCGTCGTAGGTGTGGAGGTAGAGTGTCTGCATGGTCGATTTTTCTCCGATAGTGCCATAGATGGCCTGGTCGGCCTCACCGATAAGGGTGTCGGTGCAGATGGTGTCGAAGATGATCAACTTGGGCGGACGGAAACGGTCGCAGGCTACGGTCATCGCCAGCACCAACAGAGCGATAGAGAGAAAAGGTAAACGTCTCATTGTCAATTTAATCTATATGACTATTCCGCCATCAGCCCTCGAAGCGCTGATGACGGATATTTTTTATTTGATCTTCGCCAATTCTTTATAGAGCCGTTGCACGGGCAGCCCCATGACATTGTAGAACGACCCCTCGAGCCGAACCACTCCAATATAGCCAATCCACTCCTGTATGCCATAAGCTCCGGCTTTGTCGTTGGGATGGTAGTGGGTCACGTAGTAGTCGATCTCCTCATCCGAGAGTTTGTCGAACTCCACAAGACTGGTGGTGGCAAAAACACGGTGCACTTGACGGGTGATGATGCTCACTCCCGTGATGACTTGATGCACCTTGCCACTGAGCCTGCGCAACATCTCCGCCGCATCGGCATCGTCGGCAGGTTTTCCCAACACCTCGCCGTCGCAATAGACGATGGTGTCGGCTGTGATGATGAGTTCGTCGTCGTCCATACCTTGCAAGTAGGCCTTGGCTTTCTGTTCACTGATGAACATGGGTATCTCCTCACCCTTCAGACAGGAAGGATAACTCTCGTCGATACCGCTTAATGTACGGACCTCGAAGTCCAGTCCCAGCCCCTGCAACAACTCCTTTCTGCGGGGCGAGTTGCTGGCCAGGACGATTTTATATTTTTTCAGATTGTCGAGCATAAAAGATTGATTGAAAATCGATTGAAGGATTGAACGATTCGATTAAACGAAAAAAAAACTTCACCATCCGAAAGCCTCGGCATTGTGCATCCAGAGGCCCTGCGCCTTGAGAATCTGTTCCAGCACATCGCGAGCGCAACCGTCACCTCCATTGCGATGAGAGACATACTTGCTCACCTGCTTGATTTCAGATGCGGCGTCGGCAGGACAGCAAGGCAAACCGCAACGCGACATCACTTCATAGTCAGGGATGTCGTCGCCCATGAAGACCACTTCCTCGTCCTTTAGTCCATACTTCTCGCACAACTGATTGTAAGCGAGAATCTTGACCGATGCGCCGAGGATGATATCCTTGAGTCCGAGGTTCTCGTAACGCACTCTTGTCGATTCAGTCTTGGCACCAGAGATGATGGCCAGCCGCAATCCACACTTCACGGCATGTTGCATGGCATAACCGTCCTTGATGTTGACGGTTCGCTGGGGAATACCATCAGATGAGAGATTGATAGTCTGGCGGCTGAGCACACCATCGACATCGAAAAACACTGCTTTGATTTTGGTAAGGTCGTAGTTGATCATTGGGGAGTTATGGGGAGTTATGGGAGTTTATGGGAGTTATGGGAGTTATGGGAGTTATGGGAGTTATGGGAGTTATGGGAGTTATGGGAATTTTGGGAATTTTGGAAGTTGAGGATGTCTTGGCTCATGAGGCGGTAGATCTGCTGCCAGATGGGATTGTCGGCGAGCAGTTGCTGCTGATGGTTCATGACGTTGTCGTCGCCTCGTGCGGCAGGTCCGGTCTGCCCTCGTACTGGCGACATGACATGCGCCTTGGCTGCCGTTTCGTCGATGAGTGGCAACATGACACTGAAAGGCACCCCATGGTCGGCAAGCATCTTCTCGGCGATGGCGTAGCAGTGGTTGGAGAAGTTGCAACAGAAGACTGCCGCCAGATGCAGATACTGCCTGTCGTGGCTGGAGAGTGAATAGACCTTGTCGGAGAGGTCGCAAGCCAAAGCATGAAGCATCTTGGCATCGTCAGCGTCTTTTGCCTCTATAAAACAAGGCACATGCTGAAAATCGACCATCCTTTCGAGCGAGAAGGTCTGCATGGGATAGAAGACCCCGCGTCGTGGACAAGGAAGGATATCGATGCTCATGCTGCCCGCCGTATGGACAAAAAGAGCCTCCTCTCTGCCCTGTGTGATGGTCCCTGCCAACTGCGCCAATGCACTGTCGGTGATGGAGATGAAATAGATATCTGCGCCTCTCACAATCTCATCCACTGAGGTGGTGTAGTCGGCTCCGATTTTGTCGGCCAGTGTCTTGGCAGACATCTCCGTGCGACTATAAACCTGCCGCACCCGATGACCCGCCTTGGTCAGTGCCACAGCCAGATTGGTGGCTACCTTGCCGGCGCCGATGAAGACGAGGTCCATGAGTTGATGGTCACTCTGGTTGCTCATAGATGTGGACATTCTCCCATTTGAGTTTGCTTTCGTCCTGTTCCTTGCGTTCAATGGCGGGATGTCCGAAAGCGACGATGCAGACAGCGCGCAAACTGTCGCTGTAGCCCAGCAACATACGCAGGATGTCGTCCGACTCGTTGCCGTCGTTCATCTTGCGGTTGCGGATCTGGGCCCAACAGGACCCCAGTCCGAGTTCTGTGGCCTGGTACTGCATGGTCACGGCTGCGATGCTGGCATCCTCCACCCACACGTCGTCGGTCTCGGCATTGCCCAGAACGACAATGGCCAAAGGTGCGGCTTCGATGAACTCAGCGCCTGCTGCCTTGCTGCGCGAGAGTTTGTAGAGCATGTCCTTGTCGTCCACCACGATAAACTCCCACGAACGGCTACTCTTCGACGTGGGCGACATCAGAGCGGCCCTGAGAATGGTTTGCAACTGTTCGGGTGAAAGGGGTTCGTCGGTGAACTTGCGAATACTTCTTCGCTTTTGTACGATGTCTTTGAAATCCATATTGTCTTTGATTGCTTTTTATTGTATTCTGATGGGATGATAGACTGAACTGACCATATTCTTCTGATTTTCAGTCAAATTCTTACCTCTCTACTAAAGTCTAAAATCTAAAGTCTAAAGTCTAAAATCACTTGGGCCAGTAGTGGCGGAAGGGCCTGAAGGGATGATTGGGATA
>CAMOWU010000097.1 GCA_946628545.1 uncultured Bacteroides sp.
CCTGTTGTAGTATTCTTTTAATCCTGGGTTGTTTTTCTTTCTCATGATTCTTCTGTTTTCATTAAGGGAGTCTCCCGTCTCTCCAGTTTGACCACATTCTCCACATGATGTGTATGTGGGAACATATCCACTGGCTGCACGGCTGTCACCTTGTAATAGTCGTTGAGCAATTGGAGGTCGCGCGCCTGGGTGGCAGGGTTGCAGCTCACATAGACAATGCGCTCTGGTCGGGCGAAGAGGATGGTGTTGATGACATCAGTGTGCATACCGGCACGAGGTGGGTCGGTGATGATCACGTCGGGACGTCCGTAGGCATTGATGAAATCCTTGTTGAGGATATCCTTCATGTCTCCGGCAAAGAAGAGCGTGTTGTCCAAACCGTTGATCTCAGCGTTCTTCTTGGCATCTACAATGGCCTCCGGCACATATTCAATGCCTATGACCTTTCTTGCCTGATGCGCCACAAAGTTGGCGATGGTGCCAGTGCCAGTATAAAGGTCGTAAACCAGTTCGTTTCCAGTCAGTTCAGCAAAACTACGTGCCACTTTGTAGAGGTTGTAGGCCTGCTCTGTGTTGGTCTGATAGAACGACTTGGCCCCCACCTTGAACTTCAGGTCCTCCATCCGCTCGTAGATATAGTCTTTGCCCTTGAAGACGACAACTTCCTGATCGACAAAGGTGTCGTTGAACTTATGGTTATCCACATAGAGCAAGGACGTGATTTCAGGGAATTTCTCTCCTATATGCGTCAAGAGTCCGAGGAGCAGTTCTTTGTCTTCAGCACTGTCGATTTGGACTTGGAGGAGCAACATCAGTTCTGTGGTGTTGGACGTGCGTATCATCATGTCGCGCAAGAGACCTTGGTGCTGTCGGAAATCATAGAATGACAGCCCATTGGCCAAGGCATAGTCGCGTATCTCATTGCGTATGCGGTTGTTGATGTCGTCCATGAGGAAACACTCGTCGATATCGAGTATCTTATCAAATGCTCCGTTGATATGGAACCCGACTGCATTCATCTGGTCATAGACCACATTGGCTGCCACTTCTTCCTCGGTGAGCCATCGTTTGTTGGAGAAACCGAACTCGAGTTTGTTGCGGTAGCATCTGGTTTTCTCCGAACCGATGATGGGTGATATCTCAGGCAGTTCCACCTTACCTATCCGTGTAAGGTGATCGACCACCTGTTGTTGCTTGGCCTTGAGTTGTTCCTCATATTTGAGGCATTGCCATTTGCAGCCTCCGCAGATGCCGTAATACTTGCAGAAAGGTTCTGCCCTCAGTTCTGATTTCTTATGGAATTTGACAGCCACTGCCTCCATATAGCTGTGTTTCTTCCGTTTCACTTGGGCATCAATGATGTCGCCTGGCACAACGTATGGCACAAAGACCACTTTGTCGTCAACCCTGGCAATGGATTTGCCTTCGGCTGCGACAGCTGTGATTTCTATGTTTTCAAGCAGGGGTAGCGGTTTCTTTTTACGCATGGGAGTTAAAGGGGAAGTTAAAGGGGGAGTTAAAGGGGAAGTTAAAGGGGGAGTTAAAGGGGAAGTTAAAAGGGGAGTTAAAGGGGGAGTTAAAGGGGGAGTTTACCCCACCCTGCCCTGCGGACACCCCTCCCTTTAGAAGGGAGAGGAGTTGGGGATTCGGAATATTCGTTTTGTCGAATCCCCTGAATGCCCCTAATGAAAATTAGAATGAATATGCGAGACCGAATGTCAGGTATTCAGTGAACTGGAAATATCCGAGGTTGCGGTCGTAGAAGTCTCTTGGTCTGTTGTCGTCGAATCTCCAGAGGGTGAAGACCTGAGCGGAGATATACTGACTGAACTTGAAGTCGAACTTGTTCTCAAACTCCCCTTCAGTGTATTTATAACTGGTGAAGAAGTAGAAACGGCTGGTCCATGTGAGGTTTTTAGCCAGGTGGTAAGTGAGGTTGGCTTCCACTTTCGAACCGATGTCGTGTGTGCAGTCCTTGCCTACCATATTGAACACAGCGTGTATATTCTCGTCGTCGGTGCCGATGTAGCGCATTTTGTAAGAAACGGGGAGCAACGCGAGAGAGAATGCGTTGTCGTTCTTCAGCGTGGGTTTGAAGTCCATACCGATAGAAGCGAAAAGGTCGAATGGTGCGAAGAAAGCGCCATACTTCCTGCGGTCGTTGGTGCGATAGGATGGCATGAACTGAGTCTGTGCCTCAACGGCAGCAGTATAGAACCAGGATTTGGCCGCCTTGATACCCAACTTGGAACGGGCGTAGAGCTTATCGTTGTTGGTCAGGAAAGTGTGGCAGGTGTCGGATGGTGCCGTGATGAATCCAAGTCTCATCTCCAGTTTGTTGTCCCATTGCAATTTCTTCTGGTTGTCGTAGTTGGCTTCGAGGATGAGCGATGCGAGCATCGACTGCGTGTTGTTGCCTCCCTTGTACCAGTTTTCGGAGAAATAGTTCTGCGAGAACTGCAGTCCGAAGCTACCGGTGCGTTTCCAGAAGTTGGGTTTGGTGACCGCCAGATCGACATCGACGTCACCAGTGACTTGAGCCACATCTGTCACTTCGTCGGCGCTTGAGATGATGGTGTTGAGTTCCTTGTCGCTTTCCACAGGACTTTCGCTTTCGACGAGTGCCTCCTTCATGAACTTCTCATCGTAGTTGTTGAAGGAATTGGGCGATGTGGTGTAGAGGTTGAAAAGATGCACATTAGCCAGTGAATCCATCTGTTCTCTCATTTTCATGCCCAACGTCTTCTCTGCCTCTTCGGTATCGACATCGAGTGTGAAGGCCTGTTGTGTTGCCCGGCTGAGATAGGTGCCCGGAGTGAACACCGAGAGGTAGTATGGATTGAGTTCGTCGTTTTGCTCCTCGCTTGTTGCGATGTTGTTCTTCACGGTAGCCAGAGCTGTGGTGTATTTGCTGACCACATCCCTGTTGTACTTGCTGTTCTTCCGTGTAGTCTGCGCGCAAATCGCCTGTGTCAGCATTGCGGCAAAGATCAAGGTGTATAATTTTTTCATACTCAATAATAAGTTTAAAGTTTATTCTCAATAGTTGTTTTGGTTCATTGGTTGTTGCCAGCGACACACATTTTCATGTTCTCCACATCGAAATATCGGTTGACCGTTTCTATGATGTCGTCGGCAGAGGTTTCTCGCACCATTTTGTTCTCAGTGATGACATCATCGTAGGGTTTGCCCATCATGTAGAGGTCCATCAACAAGTTGCTGAGTCCAGGTCTGGGTTCATATGTACGGCAGGCATACCCTATCATGTAGTTCTTCACTCTTGTGAGTTCGTCCTCGCCCACTTTCTCGGTTTTCATCCTGACGATTTCCTTCTTCACTTCCTCAACCACCTGCTCCACATTCTCGTTGGCAGTTGCAGTGCTGATGATGAGTGATGTTTCGGACAGTGTGCGACGGAGCGAAGCCTGAATGCCGTAGGTCAGTCCTTTTTCCTCTCTGATGTTGCTCATCAGCCGGCTACCGAAATACCCGCCAAGCAAGGTGGTTGCCACCATGATGTGGGTGAAGTCAGGATGGTCCCATCTGGGCAGGAGTTGCCCCATGGCAATAGCCGACTGCACCCCTTCCATATTGATTCTGAGGACTTTCTCTTTGGATGGATTGACCTCAGGCCAATGTGGTGTCTGATAGACATATTGGTTCTTTCCCCACTTGTGGGAACCGAAGTAAGTGTTGACCAGCTGTATGTTCTCTTCGCTGATGTCGCCCGTCATCCATATCCTGCAATCCGATGAACAGATGTAATTGTCGTGAAACTCCAAGAGGTCTTCTCTGGTGAGCGTGTTGTAGTCCTCTTTCTCAGCGAATGATGTGGAAGGATGCGTCTTTCCATACAGCATGTTGAGCAGATTGAGGAAAGCTACCGAATTGACATCTTTCCTCATGATGGAATGTTCTTGCTTTTCCTTTTCTATAAAGGTCTCAAATCGCCGTTTGTCGTACGTGGGTTGTGTGATGATGGATTTCATCACGGGCAACATCGCTTTCAAGTTCTTGGAAAGACAGACGAGGGTGACCGACGTGCCGAGAAATCCGGTCCTGGTGTAGATGGACGCCCCATTGTAGTCGATGACCTGCGCGAGTGTATCAGCATCGTATTCGTCGGTGCTGGTATGGATGAGCGCTACAGACGAATAGGCTTGCAGGCTGCGTCGCTGATGCCATTTGCAGGCATGGAAATAGAAATCGATGACAACAACCTGTGTGTCTTCTAAGGGTATGAGCTGCAGAGCCACCCCATTGTCGAGCAGTCTGTTTTCGACATCTACGATATGATTGAATCCGAAGGTATGTATCTCGGGTTGTTTCATGTAGCTTTTTTGCTGTAAGTGTTGATGGAAATGTTGAAGGAATAGTTGAAGGAATAGTAGATGAAAAAGCGTATTTAAAAACCTTTTTCGGCAAGGAATTGCTCTGCCCTCTCAAGGTCCTGAGGTGTGTCTATGCCGATTGTCTCTATATTGGTGATGCCCACTTTGATGGTGTAGCCGTTTTCTATCCATCTCAGTTGTTCGAGCGACTCAGCCAGTTCGAGACTCGACTGAGGCAAGGCTGTGATTTCGGCCAGCACTTCCGTTCTGTAGGCATAGAGTCCGATGTGCTTGTAATAGGTGTGCATAGCCAGCCAGTCTTTCTGCTCGCCTTTACGTATGTAGGGGATGATGGATCGGCTGAAGTAGATGGCTCTCATGTTCTTATCGACCACCACCTTTGGTGAGTTGACGTTTTCCAGTGCCTGGAATCCTTGTTCGGGTGTGAAGGGCTTGACGAGTGTGGCGATTTGTGTCTCAGAGTCGTCGAAGCAGTGCTTGATGGTATCGAGTTGTTCGGTCTGTATGAAAGGTTCATCGCCTTGGATGTTGACGATGACGTCGTACTTGCCTCCTATTCTCTCGTATGCCTGCTGGCATCGGTCAGTGCCGCTTTTGAGGTCAGTGCTTGTCATCACCACCTTTCCCCCGAACTGTTCTACAGCCTGGAAGATGCGTTCGTCGTCTGTGGCTACATAGACTTCGTCCATGCTTTTGCTCACTTGTTCATACACTCGTTGAATCACTGGCTTGCCTCCCAACAATGCAAGTGGTTTGGCAGGGAAGCGGGTAGATGCATATCTCGCCGGAATAATACCTATGAATCTCATCTGATGTTGTTTGTTGATTACTATATGCAAAATTACGTTAAAAAAAGGAAACATCAAAGCAATTTCGCTACAAACTGAATTCTTACAGATAGAGAATCAGGAAAGGAAAGCCAATCGTGTCTTTTATGTCAGTGTTTTGTTGATTTGATTGTACATGGCATGTGGACAGATATGACTGGCAAGGGCTCTCATGTGATGGAGTTCGCATGAACAATTGTGACGGTCATGACTGTCGTGTGTTTGTCCATCGGTGGCCTTTGTCGGCCTCATTCTATATTCTCCTCAGAAATAGTCTGATAAAGTTTGAACAATTCCGCCACACACAGACTTTCGGTCATGCCTTTCGCGTTGAATCCGTAAGCCTCCATCACAGCGCGGTCGTTCGCCTGATGCGCTTTGCGCAGTTCTGGTGGCATAGCCACTTCGTCGTAGAGGTCGGCGAGGCTGGAGTCCGGATACAAGGCGCGGGCATCGAGGATGGCTTGCGCGGTCTTCTCTACCTTCTGCCGTTGTGCCTCGGTGGGTGCTGGCCAGGGGAAGTTATTATAGACAATGGTATTGCTATACCTGTAATCACTCTTCAATCGCCCACATACCGTTCTCATCCATGCCATGTGAACATTTGAGTTAAGCACACCGAAATGATACAGAGTGATATGTGGAATAATGATGTTGGAATCACTGCAGATGACTTCTCCACGCATATATGCCATAGGCAGATATCGTCTGTTTTCGGAAGACACTCTGGGAACAATGATATAGTCTCCCTCAGGTTGTCGCATTTCCATGAATCTCGTCGGCATATCAGCAAACTTACGGGTAGCGGCCTTTTTGCTGGCCAGTCTGAATGCTCTCGTCTTGTTGACCCTTTCCTTGACAAGGGGGAGGCTGTTCAACTCTTTAGGTGTAATGCCATCAAGCCAAAGGCAGTATCTTGAAGTATTGTGAAGGAACTCTCTCGCACCAACGAATCTTCTGATATATTTAGTGGCATTGGGTTCTTTTTTCACGAAATCGTCATAATCATCCGCCTCTATAATCAGATTTCCGTCATCGACAGGACTGCTCCCCTTTATCATCTCAGGCACATCCGAAATGGGTTTCTTACGATTCCCGACAAAAACTGTAGGAGCGTCAATAAGATAAGGGTTGATATTGGATGCCTCATTGGTTTTTCCTTCAGCAAAAATCAGTTTCTTTGCCGGAGGATTACTATATTGGCTACTGAACCCAACGATAACACAATGGACATGGGCTTTCAATGAGGCCTCACTGTCCCAGATGAACGTTTTGTGGGCAAAGTCTATCCTCATTCCATGTTGGAGTATCAAGTTCTTCCAGACGGATGCGACTTGTTCTCCTTGCGTAATTGAATTGGTCGAGACAAATGCGGCTCGTATATGAGTACCGTCCATCAACTTGGCGGCTTTATAATACCATCCAGCCACATAGTCTATGTTTCTTCCACATTCAGGACATACAAAAGAAAGGTCCTCTTTTTGTTGTTCTGATTGATAGGCATATCCTACAAAAGGAGGGTTTCCCATGACGTAGTCATACTGCACGATTATTCTCTCTGGAGCTTTATGTCCTCCTGTAAGACGCGGCGTGATGATGTTGACATTTTCGTATTCAATGACAGGTTCACTGACTATGGCCGATTCACTCTCAAGCAGCACGTAGGTGTTTTTAGCCTTGATCGTCGGAGTGTCATCGGGCATATCGATGACGTCCCAATCCATCCTTAGTGCGTTTCCCTCACGGATGTTATGGTAGGTCTTAAGGGGCAGGAAGTCGATGTCCTGATGGATGATGCGCTCGGTCTCAGCCAGCATCTGTGCCTCGGAAATCCACAGGGCTGTGGTGGCTACGGTCACAGCGAAGTCATTGATTTCAATACCGTAGAACTGGTTGATGTTGACCTTGATGGGATTGAGGAACGCGCCCATCATCGTCTGTCCATGGTAGCGTTCACGGATGAGTTCATTCTCCAGCCTGCGAAGCGACAAGAAGGTCTCGGTGAGGAAATTGCCTGAGCCACAGGCGGGGTCGAGGAAAGTCAGCGATGCCAGTTTGTCTTGAAAGGCGTCCAGCTTGCGGTTGCGTGTCTTCTCCACTTTTTCTTCCAGAATGGTGTCGAGTTCCCGTCGCAGGTCGTTGAGGAAAAGCGGGTCGATGACCTTGTGGATGTTTTCTATCGACGTGTAGTGCATGCCGCCAGAGCGACGTGTCTCAGGGTTGAGCGTACTTTCAAAGACAGCTCCGAAGATGGTGGGCGAGATTTCGCTCCAATCGAAGTCGAGGCTGGCATTCTGCAAGAGCAGTTGACGGATCTTATCGTTGAAACGAGGTATCTCTATGGATTCATCGGAAAACAGTCCACCATTGGCGTATGGGAAAGCCAACAGATCCTCTGCCATATAAGGATCACGCTCGCCAATAGGGGTGTCGAGTATCTTGAAAAGATCGATAAGCGCCTTGCGCATATCCGTCACATCATACTTCGACAGATAGTCATGGAATTTATCACGTTTTCCGAAGATGCCTGCATCCTCGGCGTAGAGACAGAACACCAGGCGCACACACAGCACATTCAGCGACTTCAAGGATTCGGGGTTGTCGGGGTCGATGTACTGCTTGAGCAACTCGTCGTAGAGTTTGCCTACAATCTCACCGGCCTTCATCGACACCTCCATCTCCTTCTTCAGGTGCTCGCTCTTGGTATCGACAAGGAACTGGAGACGGTAGTACTCCTTTCCAAGGTCTTTCAACAGGATTCTCTCCGGCTCACCATTAGGCTGCTCCATGTCATAGACCAGGAACTCGGCGAAGTTGCAGGTGACAATCCACCTAGGATGTTGCGACAACGGCATGTTGGCAACATACTTCTTCGCCTGCTGGAAAGGATTAAGCAACGCCCCGTCGCTCTGGCGTATGCCGCTCCGCAAGTCCTTGCCAAGCGACTTCTGCTCAATCAGCACACGGGTGGAGGGAATATGTCCGTCGATGAAGTTAGTGGCATCCACCATGTTCTTCACCTGTTCTTCATAGCGGATGAACTCGGACAAATTCTCCACCCCAAAGACATTGGTCAGCAGGTCAGCCCAGAACAGTTGGCTCTCGCCACGTTCATAACCGCGTCCCTCCCATCTTTTAGCAAAATCAGCAGCACTCGCTGCCATCTGTTTCTCCGTTCTCATACCATGAAGATCTTTTATATCGTACATATCTCATGCAAAAGTATATAAAAAAACTGATTCCATCTTGATGCAACCAATAATTTTATATATATTTGCAAATCAAACCTAAAAGACAATGATGAAAATCAGGATTATATTTTTCGGCATCATGCTGATGAATCAATTACTGGCAACAGGACAAAATCGAGCCAGCTATCAGATAGTACCGCTTCCACAGCATATCGAGGAAACCCAAGGCGCCCCCTTCACCCTCAATGCGCAGACCACTATTTACATAGGTGATGAATTGCTCATCAGGGAAGCCGATTTTCTGGTGGAATACATCCATCACAAGACAGGACATTTGCTTGAAGTCACCGACAAGAAAGAAAAAAACAACCAGATCCAATTGACGGTGAAGGCCGACAACAATACCGACATTCAGTGGCCCCAGGAAACGTCGGAGGACTACAGACTCTCCATCAACAAGAATCTGGTGACCATAGAGGGCAAAGGCTCAGCAGGCTTGTTCTATGGCATCCAGACCCTCCGCAAGTCGTTGCCTATGACCAAAGGCGAGGTGGTTCTTCCACCAGTCGTCATCACCGACTCGCCCCGTTTCGCTTATCGTGGCATGCACCTTGATTGTTCCCGCCATTTCTTCGACGTGGAGTTTGTGAAACACTTCATCGACATCTTGGCCTACCACAACATGAACGTCTTCCACTGGCACCTGACCGACGACCAGGGCTGGCGCATAGAGATAAAAAGCCATCCGCGGCTGACCGAGATAGGCGCTTGGCGCAGCGGAACCGTACTTGGCCACAATTCCGACCTCGACGACAGCATTCCGCATGGTGGCTACTACACGCAGGACGAGGCACACCAAGTGGTTCGTTATGCCCGCGAACGCCATATCACCGTCGTGCCCGAGGTGGATCTGCCTGGACACACCAAGGCCGTGCTCACCAGTTATCCCGAGCTGGGTTGCACAGGAGGTCCTTACGAAGTGGGGCATCGTTGGGGTGTTTATGCCGACGTGCTGTGCATAGGCAATCCCAAGGTCTATGATTTGGTCCGCGACATCATCGACGAATTGTCCACCATCTTCCCCTCCCCGCTCTTCCATATCGGTGGCGACGAAGCACCTACCGTCCGCTGGGAAGCCTGCCCCAAATGCAATGCCGTGGATCGTCATGGCATGACCTACCAAGGCTACTTCACCAGTAAAATCGTGCCCTTTCTGGAAGCGA
Organism: uncultured Bacteroides sp.; assembly: GCA_946628545.1. Lineage (GTDB taxonomy): Bacteria > Bacteroidota > Bacteroidia > Bacteroidales > Bacteroidaceae > RUG11857. Next base: position 9,594 of record CAMOWU010000097.1, read on the forward strand.
AAGGAAGGCGAGCCATTGGTTGGGACGAGATTCTCTACACTGGAGCAGACAGCAACACCACCATCATGAGTTGGCGTGGTTCGGAGCCTGGGGCAGAGGCTGCCGCGAAAGGTCATGACGTGGTGATGACTCCCACCAGCCATTGTTATTTCGACTACCGTCAGTCCGACGATGTCCTCCACGAACCCGCCTATCCAGGTGGTGGTTTCATCACGGTGGAGAAAGTCTATTCACTCGAGCCAGTTCCCCAGAAAGTGGATGAAGCGACCAGAAAGCACATCCTGGGTGTGCAGGCCAACACATGGGCAGAACATCTGCAAACAGGTGGTATGGTGGAATACATGACCCTGCCCCGTATGGCGGCCCTGTCGGAAGTGGCATGGACACAGCCAGAAAAAAAAGACTATAAGGACTTCTTCAAGCGTGTCACCCGCACCACAGAAGACTACGAGTCTTACCACTGGCAGTACGCCCGCCATCTGTGGCCAGAACGCAGAAACAACCAATCATTGGAATAATGCTTTGGCACGGAGTTTGTTGTTATTAAAATTGTTCGAGATAACGAGCGATTGAACGAACGATTAAACGAAAAATCGGAATAAACGATTAAACGATTAAACGATTGAACGAATAAACGATTCAACGAATAAACGATAAATCGAGATAACGAATAAAAAAAACGAATTTAAAAACCAAAACGGAATCACAATAAATAATGATCAACAACCAGTTTTCGCAACGAGTATCTGAGATCCTCACCCTCAGTCGTGAAGAGGCTGTTCGTCTGAACAATGACTACATTGGTCCCGAGCACCTCCTCTTAGGTTTGTTGCGTGAGGGTAACAGCAAAGCCACTGAAATACTCCAACTCAAGTTTCATATCGACCTCGACGAAGTGAAAGCGCAGATAGAAAGGAGATTGAAAGACGTAAGTCCTGTGTCGTCCTTTTCTTTGCGCGACATCAGTCTGAACGAGAAATCATCGGTTGTGCTGAAACTGACCATCTTGGAAGCCCGTCATTTGGGTAGTACTATTGCAGATGCTGAACATCTTTTATTAGCTATCATGAAACAAAAAGACAACTTAGCCGCCATGGTGATGCGCGACAACGACCTCGACTACACCATGCTCGTGTCTGCTTTCCGACAGAAGCAAGACCACCCGGAGAACACCTACGGTTACGACGATGATGAGGACATGGACAATGTTCCTCCCTCAACTGGAGGAAAACGCATCTCCGACAATCAACAGACAGCCAAGAAACAAGAAGCCACCCAAGGCAACAGCGACACACCGGCTCTCGACCTCTTCGGTATCGACATCACCCGCAATGCCCGTGAAGGAAAACTCGACCCCGTGGTGGGACGTGAGCGAGAAATCGAGCGTATCGCCCAGATTCTCAGCCGCAGGAAAAAGAACAATCCCATACTACTGGGTGAGCCGGGTGCAGGTAAGACCGCCATCGTGGAAGGTTTGGCTCTGAGGATCACCGAACGCAAAGTGTCCCGTCTGCTGTTCAACAAGCGCATCATCTCCCTCGACCTCTCTTCTGTTGTGGCTGGCACCAAGTTCCGCGGACAGTTTGAGGAAAGGATGAAAGCCATCATCAACGAGTTGAAATCCAACAAGAACATCATCGTGTTCATCGACGAGATCCACACCCTTGTAGGTGCCGGCAACCAACCCGGTTCGATGGACGCAGCCAATATCATCAAACCCGCCCTTTCGCGCGGTGAACTGCAATGCATAGGCGCCACCACTCTCGACGAATACCGCAAGAGCATAGAGAAAGACGGAGCTTTGGAACGCAGATTCCAGAAGATCATCGTTGAACCTACCACTGCCGAGGAGACGCTGGAAATCCTGCACAACATCAAGGACCGCTATGAGGACCATCACAATGTGACCTACACGGATGAGGCATTGAAAGCTTGTGTGGATCTGACCCAAAGATATGTCAGCGACCGCGTGTTCCCCGACAAAGCCATCGATGCCTTAGACGAAGCCGGTTCACGCGTGCACATCAATAATGTCTCTGTTCCCAAGGAGATAGAGGAGCAAGAGAAACTGATAGAAGAAGCCCGAAGCAAGAAAGAACACGCCGTCCACAGCCAGAACTACGAGCTGGCCGCAGCCTACCGCGACCAAGTGCACAGGCTGGAGGAACAGGTCAACAAACTCAAGGAGGAGTGGGAAGCCAATCTTCAGGACAACCGCATCACCGTAGATGCCGACATGGTGGCTCATGCCGTATCGATGATGACAGGTGTGCCAGTGCAGAAGATGGAACAGTCGGAAGGTATCAGGATGAAAGGCATGGCCGATGCCCTCAAGAGCAAGGTCATCTCCCAGGATCCTGCCATCGACAAACTGGTGCGCGCCATCCAGCGAAGCCGTGTGGGTTTGAAAGAGCCCAACCACCCCATAGGCTCATTCCTATTCCTCGGACCGACAGGTGTGGGTAAGACCTATCTGGCCAAGCAGTTGGCAGAGTTCATGTTCGGCAGTCAGGATGCCATCATACGCATCGACATGAGCGAGTACATGGAGAAGTTCACGGTTTCCCGACTGGTGGGAGCGCCTCCAGGATATGTGGGTTACGAAGAAGGTGGCCAGCTCACCGAACGTGTCCGTCGTCACCCCTACTCCATCGTCTTGCTCGACGAGATAGAGAAAGCCCACAACGATGTTTACAACTTATTGCTCCAGGTGATGGACGAAGGACGCCTGACCGACAGCAATGGACGTACGGTGGACTTCCGCAACACGGTGATTATCATGACCTCGAATGTGGGCAGCCGTCAGCTCAAGGAGTTTGGCCGCGGTGTGGGATTCAACGCCAATGGCGGAATGACCGACAAAGAACTGTCGAGAAGTGTGATCCAGAAAGCGCTCAACCGTCAGTTCTCGCCTGAGTTCCTCAACCGTATCGATGATATCATCACCTTCGACCAACTTGACGAGAAAGCCATCCGCAACATCGTCAATCTGGAACTGAAGTCGCTCTACCAACGTGTTGAGAACATGGGCCATCAACTCGAACTCGACGAGTCGGCCTACGAATTCATCGTGCAAGAAGGCTACGACATCCAGTATGGTGCCCGTCCGTTGAAGCGTGCCATCCAGACCTACCTCGAGGACGAGATTGCCTCGATGATCATCGATGGTCAGATCCAAGATGGCGACCACATCAAAGGCACTTTCGACACGGAGAAAAACAAGATTGCACTGCAGGCTGAACGCAAAGATGTGGCAATATTGTCAACAGACGAGAACTAAGCCCTACGATTAAATGCCAAAATGTCAGTCACACCGTGACTGGCATTTTTGTTGCAAAGAGTTGAACAGGATCATTCGTTTTTTAAGAATATCCAGACTATTCAATCATCTTGAGAACATTCAGAATCATCAATAAAAAACAATATCAAAATCATTATGCAAAAAGGTAATATCGGTGTGACGACGGAAAACATCTTCCCCGTCATCAAGAAATTTCTTTATTCCGATCACGAGATTTTCATCCGTGAGATTGTTTCAAATGCTGTAGATGCCACCCAGAAGTTGAAGACCCTTGCCTCAAATGGCGATTTGAAGGGCGAAGCCGGCGACCTGACCGTACATGTGAGCGTTGACAAGGAAGCAGGCACTCTGACCGTCAGCGACCGTGGTATCGGTATGACCGAAGAAGAGAT
>CAMOWU010000098.1 GCA_946628545.1 uncultured Bacteroides sp.
ATTTGCTGGCTATAAAGCATGTTCAGAATGGGGATTCGTGTTTAGCGGACAGTAACATATTCATATAATTACAAATGCGATAACTCTACTCAGCATCCATGGTGAATATGTCCTAAGTCTTTCAACGTGAGAAAGTTGAGTAAGGGTATTTTAGGAATGGGAACACCGATGTTTTGAAAACTTAGCCCCATAAAAAATTGGATATTTGATAGAAACATTGTAACTTTGCCGAATTTATTACGTCTTTGTATTAATGGCATTAACATGACACAGATAAGGCTCATTTTTGACGTTTCCTCATGTACCTCATCTTTTATGATTATTAAATGGCAAATTACATAAACATCTAAATCAAATTCACAAGGATGCATTACAAACAACTATTGCTCACGATGCTCGTGTTGTTGGGGCTCGGACAGACCTTGGAGGTCCGTGCCGATGATTTCACCTACAATGCGGGCAACTACACCTGTATGATGGTGGGTGTGGACAAGGTCCGTTTCACCCTGCCTACGGGTAACACCAAAGGAACTAACGATGGTGTCCAAGAGGGCTTTGTCTATGTGACGGTTGACGGAGGAGCCGAGGAGGTACTCTTCAGCTGGAACTGTGATAATTACAGCCAAGTGGATGACGGCTGTAAGATAAAGGCCTACAAAGACGGCACATTCACTTTGGTCGGCAAGGTGAAAGACGGTTACAAGACCTTTACCAAAGCCAATGGCGAAATCTCTTACAAACTGGACTGCAACGACGACAACTCAAACCACTACACCACTACGGTGGACTGGCAAGTGCCTTATTCAATGCGTGGCAAGAAACTGAAACTGTCGGTTTGGGCACATGTAAACTGGGGTTACATGGGCGATTGGCACGTGCCAAGTCACGACAAGACCAAACTGATGCTTGAATGGGATTGTCCGGCTGCACCCGAAGTGAACATTACGATAAACGACCCCATGCTATCGTATGACCGCTCGGAAATCAACAAAATCATGATGACTTACAGCGTGACAGCACAGAAGATTGTATGGTTGAAGTTACATTACACCGATGCGCTCACAGGTAAGGATTACACGCAGGATATGCCCACCAAAAATTTGGTAGGCTTTGCTTATCTTCCTGCCGACCGCCCTTGGAAAAATATCTATATGACAGCAAAGGTGGTGAACACAGAGAAAAAGGAGGTGGAATTGAAAGCGCCCGAAGAATCGGTTTGGCAGAAGACAAATATGCTCCACCACCCCAAGAACTTCAGCGCCACCTTGGACCCCAAAGGACAGGCTTTGTTGAAATGGACTGTGGATGACCCCAAAGAGGAGGACATTGAAACCGGCGACTTCTTCGAGATTCAGCGCAACCTTACTGGCTCGAACGATACCGACAACCCCAACTGGGTCACCATCTCTATGGAAATACCTTTCGAACAGGGCAAGCAGGACTATTCTTTCTTGGACAATACGCTGATGGACCAGTACCAAGGCCAACCTGTCTCCTACCGCATCCGCCGCTCCGCCACGACCATGTGGTCGTGGGGACCTGGTTCCGGGTACATGAAGTATCTATCGCCATCGATACTCATCCTTCCTCAGATAGAGAACGCAACCGTGCAACGTAACGGAGCATGGAACGACGAATCGCATCCTGTGAAGTTCAACTTCAACTTTGGAACCAGCTACGACTCCAAGGGGCGTTTCCTCATTCACAACGAGGAGGAATGGAATGCCTTTTCCCAAAAATATACTGATCAATCAGACCAGGTGGCCCAATGTGTTATGGTGATTTCTGATGAGAAAAGCTGGAATTTATACAACAAAACACTTTCCAGCAACCCAAAACTTTGCGCTATCTTGGCCTGTGATTTGGAAGTAAGCACCCCCATAAAAAACACCTTTAATGGTACTTTTGATGGTATGGGACATACACTCACTGTCAACTCCGACACAGCGCCCTTCGCCACAGTATCAAATTCCACTATCAAAAACCTGATTGTCGATGGCAACGTGAATAGCAAGAATTCGTTTGTCAGTAGTTTAATAGGCATAATTATTGCTTATGCTACAGTCAACATCGAAAAATGTTTGATTATTTCCACCATCAACCTCAGCAAGAGTGGCGATACCAGTAGTGGTGGCTTCGTCGGCATTATGGAGAGGTTTGCTCGGGCTAACTTCAAGGATTGTGCGTTCCATGGAAAACTGCAAGGTGAACATTGTAACGCGAACGGAGGTTTCGTCGGTGTCGCTCTTGATCACACGGACATCTACTTCGAGAATTGTCTCTTTGACCCAAATGCACTTCCCTCGGACATGACAAACTGCGCCACCTTCGTGCGTGCAGACAAGACCGCCACAGTTTCCTTCAACGACAAGTGCTATTATACCCATGTTTACAATCCAGACATCAACTTCGCACAGGGAAAGAATGCTGCCGGCATGAGCGTTGAAGACCTGTTGGCTGTGTATGGCAAAGACTGGACAGATTATGACGACACCGTGGCGCCTGTCTTTATAACAGTGGGCGATTACATGGGCGTCGCCGTGTGGGACCCCCGCGCCCAATTACTCATGCGTGTCAACATGAAGGGCGAGAACGGCACAAAATCCGAAATCGTTGACCTTTCCGACAACAAAGATGCACTCGACAAGAATGAGTTCACCTACGACCTGCCACACAAGTGCGTGGAATATAACTTCGACCTCATCATCCGACGCAACAAATCGAAGATGGACATTTTCGGAACCGCGAAAGATGGCGTCTATCCTGATACGTTGGTGGCCAAAGTCGCCAAACTCGACAAAGGCGATTTGGCGAACTACCGCTACATGAACCTCGCCTCAATCGATTCCCTCAGAACCACCACCAAACAAAGCAGCGTGGTGCTGAACTGGTGGACTTCGAGCGGCGAGAGCGACTTTTTCCGAGTGTTGAGACGTAAGCACGCCACCAGCACCGATGCCGAATGGACGGACACCATTGCCAATTACATCCGGCAGAATTTCTGGGAGGACAAAACGGTGAAGGTACAGCAAGCCTTCGACTATTTGGTGGAAAGCGTGACCCAGTGCGAGGGGGTGCATGTGGTGAAATCGGAACTCAGGATTGGAGAATGCGAACCGACAGCCATGATTTGCGGTTATGTGCACATGGCTGACGGCACAGCCATGGCTGGTGTCGAAGTGATTATCGAGCCTGCCGATGAAACCAGCAAAGCCCTCAACAGCGCAAAATACAAGGTGAAGACCGACAACGCCGGCTATTTTGAGCAGAAGGGACTGAAATACCGTGGAACAGGCCAATTCAATGTGTATGTCCCCGTAACAGGCGATGGAAAATCCTTTACAGGAGGTGGAATGGTCCGCTTTGATTCGGATACCAACATGCTGGCCGACTACAACTTCTACCAAGACAGTTATATCGTCTATTCGGGCAACGTCTATTACGCCGACACCAGCATTCCCGTGCCTGGCATATCGTTTAAACTCGACGGCAACCTGATGCACGATGGCAACAAAAAAGTGATTGAAACCGACAACCAGGGGGCCTTCGCACTAAGCATCCCTTACGGAGCGCACAGTGTGCAAGCAGTGAAGGAGGGCCACATCCTTGCCGACAACGGCTTCTTGCTGAACCCCGATGACGTGGAGGACAAGAGACTATACAATTTCAAAAAAACGTGTCGAGCGTATATATCTGGGACTCCACCACCGTCGTGCTGCGCGGTCGCGTAGTGGGTGGCGACATCCAGGGCAGCAAGCCTCTTGGCCATTCTCTTTCAAAGAACAACCTTGGCGACTCGCTGAAGATCGTGATGCAACTGGAAGGCGACAACACCTCTTGGCTCATCCGCAATCCAAAGGACGAAACCGTGAAATCAAAAGACTATGTTGTCGCATTCGGCCAGGAAAACACCAAGGGGGAACGCCCCGATACCACACTCGTGAATGTGAAACGCCACAGTTTGACCATCCGTCCCGACAAAAAGACGGGCGAATACGAACTGAAGGTACACCCTGCCAAGTACAAGGTGATAGAGGTTTCGGCACATGGATATCCCACACTGTTCCAGCAGGGCAAGGTGGGCGAGACCATCGATTTGGCATTCAAGGTGCAAGGGGACACTTGCGAGTACAGCCGCATCTATCATTCTGTGCCGACGGTGGAAGTGACCCAATTCAACCCTGGCAACGAGCCGTTCTACGGAGTGAAGAAACTGAAAGCAACCAACAACATCGGCAACGAAGAATGGGTGAACCTCTTCTACTACAAGTATATCTATCCCAACGGCGATACCACCCAACAGCCTATCGACAGCATCGGGCAGTATTCATTTGGCTACCCTGTCTTTATGGCGGGGTCGGCCTACGGTTGGATGCTACAAGCCTGTGAAAAGTACTATATGAACAACAAGAGCACCAATGAACCCGACATTGTGAAACTGAATGGTGGCGAGATAACCATCAAGAACTACCTCATCGGTACGAATGACAACGACCTTTCGAAAACCCTCAAACTGGACGACACAGGCGGTGCTTCCTACATCTTCACTCCTCAAAACACCACGTTCACTCTGGAGAACGACATGGCGCTGAAGAGTGTCAGCATCACATTGGTTTATGATAGTTGCTTCTACGACGTGAAACCCTTCAATGGCAATATGCTGAAAGGATACGTCATGGCTTCCAAACCAAAACCCGACGGACGCAAGGCAATCGTTTCGGGCACGCCGATGCTGTTTGACATTCTGCGTGACCCACCGGGCAGCGGCAGTTCGGCTTACATTGAGGAAGGCACAAAACTGAGTTACGGCTATTCGGCCGACCTGGCAGGATCATTGGGATTCAAGGTGAAATCTTCTATAGGTAGCGGGGCTGAAACCTATCATGGATGGATAGCCGTTCCAAATGGAATCGGAGAAGAAGCTGGTACGATAAACCATTTCGAGAATAAAGACAAATTTAACGTAAGTATCCAAACCAATTTTGGTTTATCATGGAACTACAATTACACCATGGATATCTCGGAGCGTATCCAAACCAAGACCGGCGCCAAATGGATAGGAGGTAAAGCCGACCTCTTCATTGGTGCAACCGAAAATATCATCGTGCAAGATGCCATAGCAGTGCGCGTCATACCCGAGAGCATGTACCAACTGATAAAAACCCATGAGGGTGGTACGTTTGAAGTTAAGGACAAGGATGGTAACGTCGCCACGCTGAAAGTGCCAATAGGCACGACGAAAGTACTGGCCAAAGGGGCTGACGGGGCTGGTAAGCCTGTCTATTTGGTGCGCGACGAGGTGATGCAGGTGTCACCCGTCGTGAAGTCCACGTTCGTCCACTCACAAGACTACATTGAGCACGAATTGTTGCCAGAATTGATAAAAATACGCAATTCACTCTTGCTCCCCAAAGGCACTTCCGAGGCGGATGCCAAGAAATTGGCCAACAAACAAGGATATGCCACCTATATCAGCAAGGTGGATATGAATCACGAAAAATTCGGGCTGGACTATACGCCTGTATTTCCTGACGGCAAATTGACTGGCGACAGCATCTTGGCCCTGAACGAGGAAATGGTTGCTTGGGCAGGCATTTTGGCAAAAAACGAACAAGAAAAACTTTCTGTCTTATCCACCAACCTGGTGAAACGCTACGATTTTGATGGTGGCATGTCTTCCATCCAATATAGCGAGTCGTTCTCCACGTCAGAGAGCCTGTCACGTTACCTACGCTATCCATTAATTAGCGGGACTGGAAATTTAGCGAGCGGGACTGGAATTTTGGCACCCATCTTTTCTGCTATTGAAAATTCGTTGACTTCCAAGGATGGCCAAATAAACACAGACATACATTGGCGGGATACTGCTGCTGATGAATTACCAAGCATGATAGATATAAGTACCAATGGAGAAACCATCACGATAAAGAGAGGCTTGATTGCCGAGGCTAATTTCGTGGATAAGTACAGCACCACCGAGAGCCATTCCAAGAAGACGGGCTTCACGCTCTCTGCTGCTTCCAAGTCGAGTTTGACTGTAGATGTCTATCGCACCGCGGGTCGCTATACCATTGATCCGAATGCCAACCCGTTCAACAAATTCACGTTGGAAATGCTGGACGATATCCGCAATGGCAAGTTGACTCCAAATGCGCTCAACTATCTACCCACCGATGCGAAAGTTTACTCCAATTTCGTATTCCGCACCATTGGCGGAGTGACCTGTCAGCCTTACGAGGGACAGCGTGCGACCAAGTGGTACCAGCCAGGCACCGTGCTCGATGTAGCAACCATTCCTGCCGACAATCCACGCATCTGGATTGAAGAGCCTGTACAGACGAATGTGCCGTCCGACCAACCTGCACGTTTCGTCCTGCACATCGCCAACGAGACAAACTATCCCGACAGGGCGACAATGGTGTTCAACTACTTCCTGCCTGCCGGATGCAACCCGAAGGGGGCAAAGATTTGTGTGGATGGTGCACCGCTCACCGGCACAGGAGCAAATATCGTGCTCTACCCCGTTGTTGACAATACAGGCAAGGTGAATGTGTTCACAAAGGAAATCACCGTATATCCAAGCGAAGACTTCGACTATGAGAACTTGGGTATCAGTTTGATGGATCCAGAAGACGCACAGCGTGTGTTCACAGCCAACTTCTCCGCACACTTCATCCCATCGGCAGGCGAAGTGAAGGTGAGCACGCCAAGCGACCACTGGGTGATAAACACCGAGAGCCCCTACGACGGCAAGCAGAAAGCATGGTATATGCCTGTGCGAATCGAGGGATTCAACGTGAATGGCCGTGGATTCGACCACATCGAACTGCAATACAAACTCACGACACAGGGTGAGAAAGACTGGGTGAGCGTTTGCTCATACTATGCAGACGAATCGTTGCGTGCGAAGGCAAGCGGTGTGACCGACACCATCCCGTCCAACGGCATCATTGTGGCCCCGTTCTATGGCGAGAAGGACCCAGTGGAGCAGTACTACGACCTGCGGGCTGTGGTGTATGCCCGCCATGCCGGTGGCTTCCTGACGAATGCTTCGCCCATACTGACAGGTATCAAAGACACAAGGTTGCCACGCCTGTTTGGCACGCCAGAGCCTGTCAACTCCATCTTGGGAATTGGCGACGACATCAAATTTGAATTCTCTGAGCCAATTGCCGGCAACTATCTGAGTAAGATCAACAACTTTGAGGTGCTGGGTACACCTGTAAATACAAATGTCTCTACCTCGACATCCCTTACATTCGATGGCAATAACACTTATGGTGCCACCTTTGCCAACCGCAACTTGAAGGGCAAGAACTTCACCATAGATGTGATGGTGAACCCTGCAGCCGACAAGGGCGACATGGCTGTGTTCACTCATGGTGGGCCTGATAAGGGATTCACCTTTGGCATCACGGAAGACAGACATCTGTCCGCCACCGTGCTGGGCACGACAGTAGTGTCGGACGAAGTCGTGAAATTCAACAACCTACTCCACCAGATTGCATACGCGTTGGAACAGGGGCCGGACCAGATGACCATCCATTTCTACGATGGCAGCAAAAAAATCGGAACCAAAACCATACAAGGTGTGTATGAAAGCTACTCACCATTCTACGTGGGGTTCAGCCACGACACCGATAGATGGTATAAGGGAGACATGCTGGAATTACGCTTCTGGAACCGTGTATTGACTGGCAGCGATTTGGCCGACTACGGCGGTAAGACACTAACTGGCTACGAGAACGGACTGCTTGACTACTACAGGCTAAACGAGGGTGAGGGCAACTACAGTTACGATAGGGCTTCAGGTAGTCTTGACCTCTCGCTGATCGGCCACTCGTGGAAACGTCCTGCCGGCATTTCCTTAAAGATGGATGGCAAAAAAGGCGTGCGTTTGAACACGAGACAACAGTTCAACCGCTCGAAAAACCACGACTACACGCTGATGATGTGGTTCCGCACTGAAAGCAAGAACGCCACTCTGCTGTCAAACGGTGAGGCAAAGCGAGGACAGGAAGACCAAATCAACATCGGTATCAAAAATGGCACTCTGACAGTACGTTCCTCAGGCTTTGAGATTTCTACGAACAACACCTTGCTTCCTGGCGAATGGCATCACTTCGCCATGACAGTATCACGAAATAGGAATGTGGCAAACATCTATTTGGATAAGAAACTGGTGGAAACGTTTGCCGCCGATAGCCTAAGCGGTATTCAGGGCGACTACCTCGCACTGGGTGCCACCTACGTGGACAAGGAAACGCCAACCAACGTCATGACAGGCAACATCGACGAGGTAGGAATGTTCGAGAGTGTGCTGCCTACAAACCTTCTCACAGAATATACCACCAATGTTCCTGTGGGCACAATGAAATCGTTGATGTTCTATCTCGACTTTGGACGCTCTGAACATCTTGACAACAACACGATGAGGCTACAACCGACAGGTATCAGCATCAAGCGCTATGTGGATTCGCAGGGCATAATGCTGGAACGCCGCGACACACTGCTGGCAGAGATTGACGAGGCTCTCGTCGACCGCAGCGGGTATGCACCCATGAAGAGCGTTTCGCAAATGGAGAACCTCAAATACAACTATGTGGTAAAGGATAACGAATTGCTCATCGACCTCGAAGAGCCCGACTTCACGATTGAAAAAACCAATGCCTATATCACCGTGAAGGAGATTCCTGACATGCAGGGGAACTTGATGGCAAGTCCTGTAACAATGAACATCTACATATATCGCAATCCTTTACGCTGGGCTGCAAAGAAGGTTACAGCCATGGTGGACTATGGCCAAGGCTATACATTTGAAATGGCGGTGAAAAACCTGAGCGGACAGACTCAGAACTACAACATCACCGACCTGCCTATCTGGATTACAGCATCGCAAACCAGTGGAGCCATCGAGGCTTTGGGAGAGCAGACCATCACATTCGAAGTGTCACCTTATATCAATATTGGTACGTACAACGAACTGATTTCCCTCAACGGTGGAAACAACATGTATGAGCCCCTGCCTATCACACTGACCGTGCGTGGTGCTCTACCAGAATGGAAAGTCAGCGAGGATTTGAAGAAGTCCAACCAGACCATGATGATGGTGGCACGTGTCAAAATTGACGGCATGGTGACTCATTCGGCAGAAGACTTGCTCGGTGTGTTTGACAAGAAGGGGCAGACGCTGGGTACAGCCTATATCGACGTGGACAACACCGCCAACGCCAACGAGGCTTTGGCTTACTTGACCATCTACGGCTACACCAACGATGACGGAACGAAGCCCGATTTATACTTCAAGTTCTTCCAGGCTTCATCTGGCAAGGTGTTCAGCGTGGAACCTCATGACCAAAAAGTCATTACCTTCCAAAAAGATGCCATCATCGGTTCCGCTTCGGCTCCCATCATCTTGGAGAACAACTTCTACAAGGTGCATCGGATAGCACTCAAACAGGGTTGGAACTGGGTATCGTTCAATGTCGTACCAGAAGAATCGGACATGACCGTAGGCGACTTCCTCAACAAGGCTGCGAAATGGGAACCGGGCGACATCATCACGTCAGTGAATGGAACTCAAGTGCAGCAGTGGATTTATCACGAGGTGGACAGCAAGAAGAGTGGAAATCAACGTACCTACAAGTGGGACGATGAAGACCAGCCTATCAACATCCACCCAACATTGATGTATAGGATTTACTCGTCGAGCGAAAAGTCGGCTTACTTCGAAGGATACCCAACCTTCGATGAAATTACCGTCCGCAAGGGATGGAACCGCATCGCTTACCTCTCAACCATCAACCTGCCGATTGCCCAAGCACTGGCCGAATATACCGAACGGGCCCATGAGGGCGATGTCATCAAGTCGCAAGACGGATTCTCCGTGGCAACTCGAGCTGGCAACACTATCGTGTGGAAAGGCACACTCCAGTTTATGGAGACCGGCAAGGGCTATATGTTGAAACGTATGGCAGACGAGGAAGCGAAGTTTACTTATCCACTCTACTGGTCTAACAACCGCTATACTGGTTCCTCCACTGCTTCCGCACCTATCCGCGAAACCTTCACTTCGACAACGATGAACATCGTGGCAAGTGTCGAGGATGTGGAGACTGAGGCTGGCGACATCATGGCGGTTTACCGTGGGGCTGAACGATTGGCTGAGGCTGTGGCTGACGAGGAACATCTTTTCTACTTGAACATCGGAAACGACACAATGTCCGACGAGACGCTGACCTTCGTGCTGGAGCGCGAAGAAAATGTGGTGGCTGCGACCAGCAGCAAGATTAGATACAAGGAGAACCTCGTGCTCGGTACGCCAAATGAGCCTACGGCCATCAACTTCACGGCTGTTGAACCAGATTCGATGAACGATGGCAAATGGTACACGGTTTCTGGCATACAACTGCCTAAGGCGCCGAATAAAACAGGTATCTATATTCATAATGGTAAAGTTAAATGCATCAACAAATGAAGAAATCGATATTAGCATTAGCAGCCCTCGCCATCATGGCGTGGGGCTGCTCAGGCTCCGACGACGACATGCCATCGCAGCCGAAAAGCCTGTTGGAAGGCAAGGATGCCCGACCCACATGGCAAATCCCCAACTTCAACGAATATGAACAATACATGACGGTGGAGGTGTCGCTGCAAGACACCTTGCAGAGCTACGCATCGACTGCCGACCTGCTCTGTGCAACCATCAATGATGAGGTGCGCGGTGTTTCCAGTCCTCAGAATAGGGACGGAAAGTGGCGGTTTGTCATCACCGTCGCTTCCAACGAAGCAGGAAAGGATGTCTCCCTGTCGTACTATTGCGACAAACTCCACCGCATCTTCACCTCCTATTGGGGCAAGTTCGACGAAAACACGAAACCAACGGGCGAAGGCAGTTTCTATTCCCCCATTTTTGTGGTCAAAGAATGAAGCAACTCATGAAACGGAATGGACTATGGCTACTGGCAATCGTTATTGCCAGTAGCCTTGCCACCACAAAAGCAAGAGTTCCATCATTGAAGATAAAAAGTAATGCAATGTAAAACTATTGAAACGATGAACAAGAAAAAATATCAGAAACCCTCAACCTGGGTCGTGGAGTCTCGATTCCCCCAAAGTCTATTGCAGACTTCCGGGAGAGGCATAAAGGGAACACGCATAGATTATCATAACGAAGTTGATGCTGACAATGATTGGGATGATACAAAAAATACCAGTATTTGGAATTAACAATTATAAGCAGATGAAAAAAACATTACTATATTTCTTTTGTGTACTTTTGCCTTCAGGAGCAATGTTGACTGCCTGTTCGAGCGATGACAGCGAGTCTGAGCAGATATCAACCAAAATCGAGGCCAACAAGACATATTACTTGGCAATCAATGCAGCCAAGCGAGGGGGGACACGTGCCTTGAATCCCTATGACTCTAAAATCGAAACCACATGGAACACCACAGAAAACATCTATGTAAAGTATAGTGACTCTTGGTTTACAGGTGCATTACATCCCAATGCCAATAATGCCACGGCCTACCTGAGCGGTGCTATTACATCTGGCGAGTCTATCGGCTTGCCTGCCACGATGACGCTACAATTCCCCCGCACCGACATCGACTACACCGAACAGGATGGAACCCTGGATAAAATAGCCACGCACTACGACTATGCAACGGCAGAAGTAAATGTCACCAACATTGTCAACCAAAATCTCAATGCCTCTGAATTCGTAGATTTCGACAACCTACAGGCCATCGCAAAGTTTACATTGAAGGGGCCGGAAGGCAATCCGCTCAATGTTTCCAATCTACGCATCTCCGCTACCGACCTAAAGAAGACCGATACTTCAACAGGTGACATCACGATTACTCCTTCGTCTGCTACAAATGAGATGTATGCTGCCCTCAGCGGTATTAATGACGCACAAGTCACCTTGACGGCGACGGTCAATACAGGCGGGACTAATTCCTATTATGTCTATCGAAAAGATAATGTTACTTTCGCTAATGGGACATACCAACCCATTTCCGTGAAGATGCGCTCACTCTCTAATGGGGTAGATCTTGCCAACATCGACCCAGGTTATATTGGATGGGTTGTGGGAAGCGACGGAAAAGTCTATGCCAAGAGCAACGAAGTGCCATCAGGCCAAACGGCTGTAGCCATGATAGCCTATGTCTATAAAGATGATACCGACAAAGTACATGGTCTCGCCATTGCACTGAAGGATGAAAGTTCTAAAATGACTCAAGCCTCGGCAGTAGAGAATGCGCCGACGAATCATCAAGTCCCAACCGGTGCCAGTAAATGGAAATTGCCTAACCGCGCTGATTGGAAGAATATGTTCACGGCTTGTGGCAGTGCTTCTACCAATGAGTCAAGTTTCAACTACACCTGCTTCAATTCAAAACTTGCTACCGTGGGAACGGCATTGCAGAGTAATTATTATTGGTCATCGATCGACGACAATTATCTGTTTTTCAATGGAACAGAGGTTGATATGAGCAGATATGATGGTGAAGGATTCGCATTTAACGTCCGTGTCTGCCTCGAATTCTAAACTACTCCTCCGTTTCTACCCATAAAGTCTGGGCCACACCTCTGCGATGATGTGGCTCAGACTTTTTTATGACTTCGGGATTTTTAGCCCAACTTTTACATTAAATAGCTGAACTTTCTCTCACTTATATCATCCTCAATCACTCCATCTTGTTATAAGTTGGTGCGCACGGCTCCCCTCCCCTTGACCAAGGGAAGGGGCTGGGGGTGGGGTTGCATCTGTTATTGATAAGCAGAAATAAAGAATATAATAAAAAATGATTTTCCGCATGTTACCGAAGTGCGGCCTGAAAGGCCAACAAGCATATAGCCCAAGGCAACGCCTTGGGTATCTAAGTGTTCACAGCCGCCCTAAAAGGGCATAAGCATTTGTAGATGAAAGGCTTATGCCCCTACAGGGCGATTGCCTCCTTCCCATTTCCTAGGGCGTTTCCCTGAGCGGGGGGCTTATTGCCCCTTCGGGGCGTTATCGGATACATGCGGATAATCATATTATCTTTTCATCAGCATTATCAGCCGTTATTTGTTTCACTACCATTTTCAAAAGAATTGTCTTCC
>CAMOWU010000099.1 GCA_946628545.1 uncultured Bacteroides sp.
TTCGTGCTCGCAAGAAAAATCGATAATCGGCTGCGCCAAACTTGAATTTCTTTAATACATGAGTAGAACAGCCTAATGACCGATTTGGGATGCAACGGGAGGAAAGTCGGAGACATGTTGATACTGACAAAACGCAAAAAGAAAGCGACAGATGATGCATTGGCACATTTTTTGTTGTTATAAAAGGAAAATGCCCTTGGCACGAGTTTTAAAAGAACTTTATCAAACAAAGAAAAAGAAAGCCCTATGAAGATGATGCTTTTTGTCATACTGATATTGCAGATTGTCATTTTGCTACACCTCCCATACGAAAGATTAACCGCCAATTTTAGAAGGTTGTTCCGCACGAAAAACAGTAAAGACTCCACTGCTCCCGAAAAGAATCCCGCAAAATACCACAACATGCCCAACAAACCCTTGCTAAAGGCAGTGGTGGAAGACATTGGCGGCAAGGTTGAGGAAGAGAAGGAGGACGGTCGCCTCGTAGTGGAATACCATGGAGAGCATTTTCTCATGGACGCCCCAAAGGACTCCAACTTCGTGGTGATGTTCGACACATGGTGGCACGACATCGACCTCATGAACCTTGAGCAGTTCTCCGTCATGCGTGAGGCCATCAACACAGTGAACACTTCTTCCCATTCAGCCGTCATCATGTACTCTGTAGACGAGAATGAGAACCGTGTGGGAGTTCACTGCAAATCAGTGTTCCCCTTCAACTCCTACATCCCCGCCCTGAAATCCTACCTTCAGTACTACTTCTCTGACGTTTTGGCCCTTCATCAGACCTACTACCGAGCTACGGAAGAAATCCGTCAGCGACAGACGGAGAACAAGGAGAATGTGCTTTGAGACTGCCTGTAAAAGATTCTTCAAATCAATTGTCTGTGAACGATTCTACTATAAAAACGCGCAAAGGAATTTGTTTGTTTCCGTGAAAACAATTATTTTTGTACTATAAGTCAACCGAATTTTAGGGGCAATTGCAAATAGAACGACGACATGACAATAGCTAATCCTATATACGACATCGAACTCAGATTGTCTATCGCCCCTATCTTTGACGATATTACAAATCACATTTATAGCAGACTATAAAAATCTCAGACATACGAAATGTACAAGAAACTTAGCATCATCATTCCCATCTACAATGTAGAGCAATACGTCCGTGCCTGTCTGGAGAGCGTTTTTCGCCAAGGACTTGCAGATGATGACTATGAGCTGATCTTGGTCAACGACGGAACTCAAGACCGCAGTATGGAGGTGATTGCAGATCTGTTGGCTGCGCACACCAATGTGACAGTGATCAACCAAGAGAACCAAGGACTTTCAGTCGCCCGCAACAACGGATTGGAAAGAGCCACAGGAGAATACGTCATGTTTCTCGATTCCGACGACATACTGATTGACGGGAGTTTGTCATTGATGCTCCACAAGGCTTTGGCAACTGGTGCAGATATCATTCAGGCCGATTACATGAAAATGAGCGATGAGGAAATCGCATCCATTCACAGCATGCCTGTCCAACCGGGAATCACATGGAAAGAACACCATGAACGTGAACTCTTCCTTAAGGGCGGTCGAGTAGTTGTCTGGAACAAACTATACAGACTACGTTTTCTGAAAGAGAATCAGATTCGTTTTATCCCTGGCATCTACCAAGAGGACGTACCTTTTACTTTCGAATGCTTTTTCAAGAGCGGAATGTGTTTGACTTCTAACCTACTGATGATCATCTACAGGCAACACAACGGTTCAATCATGACAAAACACACAATGAAACGAGCCAAAGACTCAGCATTTGTAATTGGTTGGTTAACAAGATTCCAGAAAGATGCGGAGCTCAATCAGCAAGAGTACAAGCGTATAAAGGACTTCGTCTTTGAGAACTTCAGGTATATGATGGACAATCTTGTCACCATGCCCGTCAGTTTCTTCAAACGCCGACATGCCATGAGTTATCTTATCCAATATGCTCCCGACTTGCGTTTCACAGATGGCATTCCCCAGAAAGTCATTACATTTCTGTATCACTTCTCTCCAAGTCTGCTCTTGATGGTCTGGTGGTTGAGGCGAAACATGAGGGAATCAAAGCATGGGTAGGTCCTTTTATCCTCCCCATGCACACTGTTAGGAGGTATTCAACGAAAGAAAACTTATGCCTATCTGCCCATTGGCTGATGATATCTGGTTCAAAGCCATGTCGTTGCTTAACGGTACCCAGTGTTATAAGATCCAGGTTCACGACCCTTGTATGTTCTTCAACCCAAACAATCAAGATATAGGCTTGTTCCATGAAAACTGTTTAAAAGGGATGAATGATAAGCAGTTGCAATCGGTTTTTTCTAAATACCAGTTGTTTGAGAGACTACGACAATGAAAGGTAGCAGAAAAGGGCACTAAAAACATAAAAAAATTAAAAAAAACATCTGCTAAACAGAAACATTTCAATAACTTTGCACTCGGAAATTATTATCGATATATTTTGTTTATATGGCAGCTAGTACCACAAAGTTGTTTCAATTTCACTAACTACGAACTCATAGTGGTGAATGACGGGACACCAGACAAAAGTGTTCAAGAAGAGGGACTTTGGCACGAAAACATCAACAACCACCAAAACGACCGACAGATTAAAGCCATCTTCGACCACTACAACCTATATGGGACTTTGGCATAGAGTGTAATTCACAGCCATCCCATATTCTCACATAGATAAAGACCAATAATCAAGAATAGATGATAGACCTCAGTATTCTTGTTCCAGTATATAAGGTAGAGAAGTATATACGCGCCTTTTTCGAAAGCATCTTCCAGCAGGGTCTTTCGGACGACCGCTACGAGATTATCGTGGTGAACGACGGCACTCCAGATCGCAGTATGGAAGTTGTAGCCGATTTACTGGAACAGCATGATAATATCACCATTATCAACCAGGAGAACAAGGGACTGTCTGTTGCCCGCAACGTAGCACTCGATAGAGCTGTAGGCGAATACGTTTTGTTTTTAGACTCTGATGATTTACTGGTCAAAGGTAGTCTGCCTATCTTGCTGGAAAAAGCCATTGAATCAAAAGCCGATATGGTTGTGGCTGATTTTATTTCATTTAAAGACTCAGAAATCAGCGTTATTCAACAACAGCCATTAGGTCCGGAATCTGTGACATGGGAAGAGAAAACTGGCCGGGACCTTTTCATGAGTGAATTAGGCTATGGTCGTCTTTGTGTCTGGCACAGACTTCACAGAAGGGATTTTCTGATAAAGAAACACATTCGGTTTATCCCTGGTATTCTGTCAGAAGACATGCCTTTTTCTCACGAATGCTTATATCAGGCAGGGAGATGTCTGAAAACGAACCTCGTGCTCAATCTTTACAGGAAATGGGAGGGTTCAATCACTGGCAAATTTCCCCGAAAGTACATCAGTGACTGGATTATCGCTTACAGCAGGTCTTGGGCATATGACAAGATAGGAGGACTAACCACCCAGCAACATCGGATGTACAAGCATTGGATGTGGATACGTTTTTGTGATTTTATCAATCGTGTGGTATTAGAGGTTCCAAGTTTCTCCGAGAGACTCGGAATCATCGATGAGTTTGCCAAGGCCAACCCGGATTTCCATTTCTCAAACGACAGAGTGCAAAGAATAACTACATTACTATTAAAGATATCTCCCCAACTTCTTATGGCAGCATGGACAATCAGAAAGAAAATGGGGAATTAAAACAGTCAAAAAAATGCTTACATACATTAAAGAAATAATCAAGAACATCTTTTTTTCGACATCAACTAAAGAATATATCCGTGTACAATCTGAGACACAGCGTGAACACATTCTCTTCGAATTAATGCGACAGAAAATGATTGATTCTGTCATGTCGAATCGAGAAGCAGGGACTGAGAGCACGATGCCTGATGGCGAGTGCTATGTTGTCTCGCTCACCACACACGGGCGAAGGATAGAGCGTGTTTTCCAAACTATCGAAAGCATTTTTAACCAATCGAAGAAAGCCAACAAAGTGGTGCTGTACTTATCGGAAGATGAATTCAAAGATGTGGAACTCCCCATGACCTTACAAATGCAAATCAAGCGGGGCCTTGAAATTCGCTACGTGAAGGACATCGGTGCCTACACAAAATTGCTACCCGCCCTGCATGATTTTCCTGAAGCCAACATCATCACAGTTGACGACGACCACATATACCCAATCGATATGATTGACCAATTATCCCGATGTCATCATCGATATCCTAAATCCGTTTGTTGCAGAGTGTCGCGTGAGATATCCATGAACGGAAAGAACAGTTTCAACACCTATCTTACATTCAATCACACCTACCCCGCCTCTTATACGTCTTCCCCCCGTTTCCTTGCTTTAGGCTACGGAGGGGTGCTCTACCCCTCGCACTCGCTCCATGATGAAGTATTCAACGAGAAACTCTTCCTAAAACTCAGTCCTACCGCAGATGACCTTTGGTACAAAGCGATGGAACTGCTACAGGGAACCCCAGTCGTACAACTTCCCCGCTCCAATTCTGACAGAGTAACCTTTGAAGACGAAAGTGTTCAAGGAGTAGGTCTCTGGCACGAAAACATCAACAACCATCAAAACGACCGACAACTCAAAGCCATTTTCGACCATTACGACCTTTACGAATCTTTGGGATGAAAGGCAATCCAAACCAATCCCATATTCTCACACAGAAAAGACTAATAATCAAGAATAGATGATAGACCTCAGTATTATTGTTCCAGTATATAAAGTAGAGAAGTATATACGCGCCTTTTTCGAAAGCATCTTCCAGCAGGGTCTTTCAGACGACCGTTACGAGATTATCGTGGTGAACGACGGCACCCCGGACCGCAGTATGGAAGTTGTAGCCGATTTACTGGAACAGCATAATAATATCACCATTATCCATCAGAAGAACCTGGGGCTGTCAATAGCACGGAACGTAGCATTTGATAGAGCTGTAGGCGAATACGTTTTGTATTTAGACCCTGATGACCTGCTTGCAAAAAACAGCCTACCTATATTGTTAGAAAAAGCCGTTGAATCAAAAGCAGATATGGTTGTGGCTGATTTTATTACATTTAAAGACTATGAAATCAGTGTTATTCAGCAACAGCCTTTTAACCAAGAACCAGTGACATGGGAAGAGAAAACTGGCCGGGACCTTTTCATGAGTGAATTAGGCTATGGTCGTCTTTGTGTCTGGCACAGACTTCACAGAAGGGATTTTCTGATAAAGAAACACATTCGGTTTATCCCTGGTATTCTGTCAGAAGACATGCCTTTTTCTCACGAATGCTTATATCAGGCAGGGAGATGTCTGAAAACGAACCTCGTGCTCAATCTTTACAGGAAATGGGAGGGTTCAATCACTGGCAAATTTCCCCGAAAGTACATCAGTGACTGGATTATCGCTTACAGCAGGTCTTGGGCATATGACAAGATAGGAGGACTAACCACCCAGCAACATCGGATGTACAAGCATTGGATGTGGATACGTTTTTGTGATTTTATCAATCGTGTGGTATTAGAAATCCCAAGCTTCTCAGAGAGACTCGGAATCATTGATGAGTTTGCCAAGGACAACCCGGATTTCCATTTCTCAAACGACAGAGTGCAAAGAATAACCACATTACTATTCAAGATATCTCCCCGGCTTCTAATGGTAGCATGGACAATCAGAAAGAAAATGGGAAAATCGAAGATGAACGGGTAATTTATTGAAAACAGGACAACATCTTCTAATAATATTATGTAATTTTGCATTACAATTAGTCAAAACATGTCCTTAACTATTCTTTCAGATGCAAAAAAAACTTAGTATTATTGTTCCCGTCTATAACGTGGAGAATTACATCCGTGATTGTTTCAAGAGTCTTTTCCGACAAGGCCTCTCGGAGAGGGACTATGAAATTATCGTGGTCAACGACGGAGCAACTGATCACAGCATGGAGCAAATATCTGATTTGCTGGTTGGCCATGACAACATAACGGTTATCGAACAAGAGAATCAAGGACTATCTGTTGCCCGTAACAACGGCCTTGCCAAAGCCAAAGGTAAATACATTCTCTTTATCGACTCAGACGATTTACTTATAGATGGTAGTCTGCCTTTATTACTAGAAAAGGCTCTTGAATCTGAAGCCGATATGATTATTTGCGACTGGTTAATAATTCGCGATCACGAAACAAGAACAGATCAACATCTTATTCAAAATAACGTCAAGTTTGAAGAAAATGCTGGTAGAAAGTTGTTCCTTCAAATCGGAAATCTCTACAACCCATCGGTCTGTCGCATTTTTTTTAGACGGTCATTCTTGCATGAACATCACATGAGATTCATCCCTGGTATTCTTTTTGAAGACATTCCGTTTACACACGAATGTTATCTTACAAATTGTAATTGTTTGATAACTAATTATAAATATTATATTTACAGATTAAGGAACGGTTCTATCACTAACACCTATACCATGAGGCATGCAAAAGACCTTAGTATCTCTATTGGCAAAACATGGGAACTCAGGAAAAAACTATCACTGAATAGAGAAGAATACATGGCACTTCAAGATAGCATGTTCTTCTGGTTTTGGACTGTGAACACGAAAATAATCAAAAATAACAATAGTTTCTCCGAACAAATCCATACTCTCGACTATATGGCCAAAAATGTTCCAGATTTAAAGTTCACCAATAGTTTCCATCAGAAATTTATTACTTTACTCTACAGAATATCTCCACGTCTGCTATCGTTAATTTGGATAATACGTTCAAAACTTTAATTATGAGAAGGATTGTTTAATGATATGACGGAACCTAAGGTATAGGTTATACAGAGGTATTGATACTTTTAAAAAACACAAGTTCAACGCTTTTCCCTGTCTCCATCTCCTTATAGGATTGGTGTTGAAAGAAATGACAAATTTGTCAAGATAATCATAGAGTTCGGGTGAAAGTGTTTTCATCTGTTGGTCAGTATTGCAGAGCAGTTTATCGTTCTCCAAAGAATAAGGTTTGGCAAATAAAATGGTATAATAAATGTAAAAGGAATGGCTCTGGAGATAACGGAACATATATTTATAATTCTGAGTATTCTTGTCCACCTCCTTCAAACATTCAAGCATATTAATCAGAATCGTTGTGTTGTGGTTCATGTTCTTCAGCATCACTGAGGGATCCACACTCTGTCCCTCTCTGCCCATCACATATTGATACAGTTTCAGAGGCAAATAATAAAGAGTCCTCAAGGTTTTGAATGGAAGGAAATTCCACTCTTGGTCACTATAAAAGATTCCTTCTGTCTGTCTGTATCCACTATTACGAAGAAAAGTAGTACTATACGTGAGCGAATGCATAGGAAGACCATAGTTCAGAAGGCTATCGTCGATTACAAAAACCTTGTTGGCTGTCAAAAGGCCAAAAGTTCTTTCATTCAAAGTCTGACAGGTATCTGACACTTCTGTGAAATCAGTGATGATGGCATCGGTATCAACTTCTCTCAAGGTCTTGATAATGTTTGGCAGATTGTTCGTCACCACATAATCATCAGCATCAAGCGGACGGACATATTTGCCCCTTGCGACTTTCAGTCCTGCATTGATACAGGAACCATAATTGCCGTTCTCCTTGTCTATGACACGGAAGGTATCGGGACATTTATCCGCATAACCATGGGCAATCTCCGAAGTCTTGTCCTTGCTGCCATCGTTGACCACGATGACATCAAGCGCATTCATTGTCTGTTCGTCATCGACAATCAGACTGTCGAGACATCTGCCAAGATAGTGTTGCATATTATAAGATGGCACTATCAACGTAAGTATTTTCGAATTGACATTCATAATCAGTTTACAAAATAAATGGTAATGGAGTATATTGCATGAAACTCATAGAATACAAAATTAATCAAAATAAGTTGATAAATGGACAAATATCATTGAAATAATAAAAAAAAAAGAGGTTTGTCGATTCTTTTTCTTAATTTTGCCTTATTATTCAGAATTATTATAGTGTTAGTAAAAAATAGTTTCAATAAAATTTTATGCAACCAAACAGTCGCCCCCTCGTTTCCGTACTGATACCCCTCTACAATGCCGAGGAGTATATCGGTGGCGCTATCGAGTCGTGCCTGAACCAAAGTTACAAAAACATCGAAGTAGTGGTGGTTGACGACCATTCCACCGACCGTTCCCTGAGCATTGCCAAGCAATATGAGAGCGATAGGGTGCATGTGTTGTCCAATCCTAAAAAAGGCGCCCAGACGGCCCGCAACTACGCCTACGAGTGCAGCAAAGGTCGGTTTGTGAAGTTTCATGACGCTGACGACTATTCCACCCCTGGCTTGATTGAGAAGCAGGTGGACCGCATGTTGCAAGACGGCGACGACGACACCATGGTATATTCCCTCCTCCACCAATTGGAGGAGAATGGTGAGATGACCATCCAGACGAGGATGAAGGGCAAGGACTATTTCAATCCCATCGACTTTGCCGTTGACATGCTCCGCGCCCATGCTTTCTATTGCCCACATTGCTATTTGCTCACCCGCAAGACAGTGGATGCGATAGGGGGGTGGGATGAACATGTGCGCATCCTTCAAGACAGGGTTTATTTTGTGAAAGCCGCCGAAGTGGCTTCCAAAGTGTTGTTTGTGGATGGTGAATATGCAGTCTGGCGTGTGTTCGACGATGGTGTGCATATCCACAGCCAGAAGACTCCTGACAAGATGAAGAACGCCATAGAGACCATCCGCGACATGGCTCAGACCGTTCTGAGATATAAGGACAACGCCGATACTCGTGAGGTTTGTGAGACTTTTATCGGGCGTTGCATTTACTTCGATTTCCCTTCTTTCCGTCCCATCCTTCCCTACGTGAATGAGCTGTGCACGAAGAACGGACTGAAATGGGTGAAGTTCAGAAACGAGCGATTCAACTTTCTCTATTCACTTTTGGGATGGGAACGAACGACAGCGTTGCTACTAGGGATTAAAAAAACATTCGGAAAATAGCGCCAACTTTTTTTAGCCATCACATCATGGAAGAAAACACCAACCCATTAGTATCCATCCTCATCCCACTCTACAATGCAGAAGAGTATATCGGCGACCTTCTTGAATGGTGTCTCCGTCAATCCTATAAGAACATTGAGGTGGTCGTGGTGGATGACCATTCCACCGATAACTCATACTCCATCGCCAAAAGATACGAAAGCGAAAGGGTCCACGTGCTGACCAACCCCAAGAAGGGTGCGCAGTCGGCAAGGAACTATGCTTTCGAGAACAGCAAAGGAAGATTCGTGAAATTCCACGACGCAGATGATTATTGCTCTGACAACATCATCCTCAAGCAAGTTGAAAGGATGCTCAAGGACGGTGATGACGACACTATCGTGTTCTCGTCACTCTATTTGATAGACGAATATGGTAACAAAAACACAAAAAAAGCTTATAACGATAAGGATTATTCAAACCCTATTGAATATATATATATGAGTCAAAAATACATCTCTCTCTGCTGTCCACACCGTTATCTGCTAAATAGGCAAACTGTAGAAAAAGTTGGAGGATGGAAAGAAGACGTTTTGATATGCCAAGATGGCCTCTTTTTCACTAAAGCCGCAGAAAAAGCCTCTAAAATGCTGTATGTTGACAATGAGTTCGCTGTATGGAGAGTATTTAACAACAACAATAAAGTCCACATGAAAAATACTGCAAAAGCTAAAAATCTCATCCACACATTATGCGAAATAGCCAATACATTACTTATGCATAGAAATGACGTTGAGGCTCGAAACGCAGCAAGTAGTTATATTGGAATGCATATATTTTTAGGTATCGATTCTTTCCGCCCTATCCTCCCCTACGTTGATGAGGTTTGCAAACAGAATGGCCTGGAATGGACAAAAATCAAGAGTCCTCGACTAGGCTTACTCTACTCCACCCTTGGTTGGGTACGGACCACAGAGTTAATACAAGGATGGAAGAAAGTGAAAATGACGTTCAGTCATGCCTTCTGCTCCAGTCTGAAAGGACAACACAAACATTAAGACTTACACTATAAAACACATAAATGATGAGACTTATCATACTTGCACTTGCGGGGCTTATTCTGACATCACGGCCCGTCCAGGCGCAACAGACCGACTACACTGCCACCGACAGTATATTGGCCTATATCAAACACGCCATGCTGTTCAACCAGTCGATGCCACAGGAGAAAGTCTATCTCCATTTCGACAACACCGGTTACTTCAAGGGAGAGACCATTTGGTTCAAGGCCTACCTCTACAAGGCTGACAATGGCAAGCCAAGCGATATCAGCAAGGTACTGTATGTGGAACTGCTCAGTCCCAGTGGAGATGTGATGCAGAGGAGCAAACTGAAAGTGGAGAATGGCGAGGCAGCCGGTGAATTGCGCCTCGACAGCATTCTCGGCAGTGGTTTCTACGAGGTGCGTGCCTACACCCGCTACATGATGAACTTCGGTGATGCCACGGCCTTTTCCCGTGTCTTCCCTGTTTTCAACAAACCCAAGACCGAGGGCGACTACAGCAATCCTGAAATCAATCAGTACAGCTTCCGCCACCGTCTGCCAGAGCGCGAGAAAGACCCCGATGGCTCAACACTGGAGGGAGCTGACGGCAAGGAGAAGAAAGCCAAGGGATTCGAAGTGCGTTTTTATCCCGAAGGCGGCGATCTTGTAGATCGTCTGCGCAGTCGTGTGGCATTCACCGTCACCGACAAAGACGGTATGCCTGTAGCCACCAAAGGTCTGGTCATGAACGACAATGACGAGACCCTTGCCGTTGCATTTTCCGGGGCTGACGGTCGCGCCATTTTCGACATCATCCCCGAAGGCAAGAACTTGAAACTGATGCTGACCGATGAGGAAGGCGATCTCCACGCCTTCGACCTTCCCGAACCCCGCAGTGAAGGCTGTGTGCTACGTGTCGATCCTTTGAAGGACGAGGAAGTGACCATCGACCTTCGTTGCAGCCCAGGTATGCAAGGACGACTCCTGGGCTACACGCTGGTGAATGGTGGTCGTGTGTTCCGTGCCGATACCCTCACCGCCGAGCCCGCCATCGAGATTGGTCTGAAACGCGAGGAACTGCCTTACGGAGTGAACCAACTGACGCTGTTCAGCAGCGACGGACAGATCCAGGCCGAACGCCTGTTTTTCATCACCCCAGTAGGAGCGGATGTTGACTCCATCAAACTGACCGCCGACCGGCAGTCCATCACTCCGTGCTGCAAGGTGAAGTTCGACATCCAGACCGCTCCCAACAGCCATTTCTCTTTCTCTGCTATGGATGCAGGCTCACTGACCAACGGCAAACAAGGCAACATCCACACCTGGATGCTCCTGGGCAGCGAGGTCAGAGGATATATCGCCAATCCCGACTACTACTTCGAGGCCGACGACCTTGCACATCGCCAGGCTGCCGACACACTGATGATGGTACAGGGCTGGCGACGCTACGACTGGCGCCTGCTCACCGGACAGGAGGCTTTCGGCAAGATTCAGCCTATAGAAGACAAACTCTACGTGTTCGGACAACTGAAGCCCTCGCTCAGCGCACTGAAGAAGAAACACCCCGTGAACAATGTGGACCTCACCGCCTTCCTCTACAACAAGAGCGGACAGAGCCTGAGAGGCGACTGCACCACCGACTCAGCCGGATTCTACGCATTCTCCCTGCCCGACATCGACGGAGAGTGGAAAATGCAGATACAGACCCGTATCGACGACAAACTGAAGAGTTTCGCCGTGACCATCGACCGTCATTTCGCACCCAAAGCCCGTTATCTGACAGCCTTGGAGTCGAGTATGGTGCCTCGCAACGACCCCAACTTCTTCCTGCCACTACCGACAGGAGGGGCGGAGAACGAGAGCGAGGAAGACAAACGCCTTCGCATACAGGTAGGCAACCGCGAGTTTGTGACCAGGACAGTCACCGTGAAAGCCCGTCGCAACTACTGGACCGACAGCAACGGACGATGGCACAACGAGGCCAATGCCCGCCGACGTGCAGTGCTCTTCTACAACTGCGACGAAGCCACCGACGAATACGCCGACCGCGGCGAGACACAACCCACCGTCTATGAATGGCTGGCACAGAAGAACCAGTTCATGCAGAACTGCGACCTCATTATGGAAAGGACAGATACTTTCCTATCGGGCGTGACTGGCGATTCCACAGCCAACATGCATATTGATGGTCCGAACTACAACAACCGCCCCATAGTGTGGATCCTCAATAACAAGTATGCTGGAATCACGGGTATAGGTGCCCGTCAAATTAGGCAATGGATGGTGATGGAAAGCAACATCGAAGCCATGCCTATGTATATCGACGAAGTGAAATCAGTTTATATCGTCGAAGACGCCACCGCTCTCGACAACTACCTGATCTGCTCCGACATCCAAGGCACCAACCCTGTGATGGTCTTTCTCTACACCCACCCCACCTACTCCACCGCAAGCAACAAGGGATTGAGAAAAACACACTTCCAGGGCTATAATGTGCCCACCAAATTCGAGACTGACGACTATACCAGCTACATCGTGACCGATGATTTCCGCCGCACCCTCTTCTGGGCTCCAACCGTCCAGACCGATGCCAACGGACATGCCACAGTGGAGTTCTTCAACAACTCCACCGCCAAACAGATGTATGTCAATGCCGAGGGCATTGGCTCCAACGGAAAGTATCTCGTATCGGAGTAAAGAAGAAGATGAGAATTGAATAATCGGGGTGTTCTGAATTTTCAGAACACCCCGATTGTTTCACCCTCCCTACCCTTTGAAAACGTTGAAAAACGATCGAAAAAAGTTAAAAACATGGTATGTTACAACAGCAATACAAAATGTAACATATATTTTTTTCTCA
>CAMOWU010000100.1 GCA_946628545.1 uncultured Bacteroides sp.
GATTGCTGCTTTATTTGGAGAAGTTTACCATAATCCGTCTTTCCAGGGATCCTTGTCCTCGCGGACGGGATTGTTGCGGATATTGCCCAGAGCCTCGTCGGTTTCGTCGTCGTCCTGGCTGAGGCAAATCACAGAGGGCATGGAATAGTTGACTTCTACAATCTCTGGTTTTGTGTATGTTTTCATTTTTTGTTAGTCTATTGCAGTAAGTTAGTAACGATGCTTGGTTATTTCACTACGGTCTTCACACCGTTGATGATATATACACCTGAAGTGGGGTGCTCCACGCGGCGGCCCTGAAGGTCGTAGATCTCCTGTGTCTTGCTGTCTATGCTCAGACGGTTGATGAAGGTCGTGCCATCGGGGAAGGCCAGGTTGAAGGCGTTCACATTGCCCGTCTCGTCGGTCATGTAGGCCTTGTGGGCTGCCAAGGTGCTGCCTGTGTATTTGTGGAAGCCCAGCAAACCGGCGTTCTTGCCGCGTCCAAGTGTGTAAATCGTGCTGCCCAGTTCTGATACGGCTGTGGCTTCGTTCACACCCTTCAGATAGTTGTTGTCGACGTCGGCAACGCTGTTGGTGGTTTCGGTGAAGGTATAGGTGCCGGGGTTGGCCATCACAATCACGCCTGTGTTGGCGGGAATCTCAGTCAACTCAGCCATATTCAGGGTGTTGCCTGTCTTGCTGCTCACATAATAAACGCCAAGTACTGTTTCTGGAACACT
Organism: uncultured Bacteroides sp.; assembly: GCA_946628545.1. Lineage (GTDB taxonomy): Bacteria > Bacteroidota > Bacteroidia > Bacteroidales > Bacteroidaceae > RUG11857. Next base: position 723 of record CAMOWU010000100.1, read on the forward strand.
CACAGCGTAGTCCAAGTACATCGTGGCCATTTGGGCATCAGTCACCGTCAGGTCGTAGGTCTTCGCTGGCTTGGTGTAGATGATGTTGAAGGTGAAGTCGGGAAGGGAGTATTCTTTGGCATCATGAGTGTCACCAACAAGTTCGTTGCTTGTCATGGCAATATTCTTTACCGTCACAGTGTAGGTCCCAGTAGTGACAGTTTCGTCGGCTTCTATATTACATTTGATATACCAAAGGTCATTCTCATCTAAAGGTGTGTATATTAATTCGTTGGCTTGCGTGAGGATGTTAAAATAGTTGCCTTCTTCAAAAAACTTGTTATTGATAGCCATACCTGTCTGTCTATCCACATTGCCAGTCCAAACAAATTCTCCTCTTCTGTTTTTGGTCACACTGAAACCCTCTGGCAAGACGATAGTGAAATTGGACAGATGATAGAAATCGTCCTGGGTGAAATCAAGATAGATAACCAGTTCGGGCTTTTCGCCTTCACTCATTGTGATGTCTTCACCATACATGCGTAGATTGTACGGATTTTGCGCGTTCATTCCCACTGCTGGCAGGAATGCGAGCATGGATAAAAGTAGAATATTTCTCATTTTATGATTGTGTTTTAGTTTTTCCTGTAAGTTAGTCCTGGATGCCTCATTTGCATCAATACCAACTGCAAATTTAGTCATTATTTATTTTTTATCGCTCATTTGTACCGTTTTTTTCCAAAAAAAAGAACGATAAGCTTATAAATCCACACTTATCGTCCTTTTTATCAATAAAAACTTCCATCATATCAAAAACTCCCCTCCCATCTAAGGGGAAAGGCTACGGGTAGGCGAGCTTGCTCGGGAATGGGGCAGGGGTGGGGTATAAAGCCTTTCCGACCCCGATAAGCCTTTCCGACCCCGATAAGTTTTTCCGACCCCACCCCGCCTTTCAGGCACCCCTCCCCTTGCAGGGGCAGGGAGTTGATTCCCCTCCCATTTTAGGGAATGGGGCAGGGGTGGGGGCAAACGAACTACTGCACCAGCTTGAGCTCAATGTTTGCTGTGGGCAATGAACTCTTGACGCTGACTTGCACCTTGCCTTTCCTGTCGGCACTGCGCACCACAATCATTGCGCGGCCCTTCCATGTGTTGACACGTGGACTAGTGTACGGCTCAGTGTCCTTCATGTCGGCAGAAGCGAAGGCAAGCACTTGTCCCTGGCCTTTGGCGATGGCCTCGCATGGGATGGCGGCATCGGGACATACATTTCCCTTGCTATCGACCACTTCCACGGTGATGAAAGCCAAGTCCTGTCCGCCGGCCTTCATTACGCGCTTGTCGGCGCTCAGGCGCAGTTTGGCTGGTGCTCCTGCTGTGGTGAGTTCGGTGGTTTGCCCACCAGCCTCGGCGCGCAGGGTGCCGGCTTGGTAGGGCAGACTGAAAACCGCCTTGAACTGCGATTCGCGGTTCACCTGCTTGGTGCCGATGAGTTGGTCGTTGAGATAGAGCTTCACCTCGGGTGCCTTGGTATAGACCTCCACTTCTATGGGCTTGCCTTCCCAGCCTTCCCAGTTCCACGACTCCCATGTGGGCCACACGCTCCACTGGGTCTCGCGCACTTTGCCGCGGTAGCCGTCGGGTTCCTTCACAGCCATGTAGAGACCAGTGTTGTCGTTCCAGAGCATTTCACGATAGTGGCTGATAGGCTTGCGCCATCCTGTGATATCCACGTCGCCGCAGCAGGCACCATGCCAATCGGGCTGTCCGCCAGGAGCATAACTCTCGCCAGGGCGTTCTCCGTCATAATAATAACGTCCAATGCTCGACTCGCCGAGATAGTCCAGTCCAGTCCACACGATGTCGCCCACAACGTATGAGTTGTCGTTCACCGTGGCCCAGTTGCGGAAGGCGTCGCGTGGGTAACTCTCAGTCTGCCACATCACACGTTTCGGGTCGCGCGCATGGTCGGTCTTGTGTTTGAAAATCATGTAGTTGTAGCCAGCCACATCGAGTACCTCGAAGTGAGGGTCGTAGATTTCCCAGTCGCGGTCCCAGGCGCAGAGCGCTTCGGTCACTGGACGTGTGTTGTCGCATTCCAGCACTGCCGCCTTCAGTTGTCGGGCGGTCTGCACCACCCGCAGTTCCTTGCGCTCGATCACCTCGTTGCCCAAGCTCCAGGAGATGACACTGGGGTGGTTGCGGTCGCGAAGCACCAGGGCGTGGATATCCTCACGGTAGCAGGAGTCGATGAGGGTGGAGTAGTCGTATGTGGTCTTGGATGAACGCCAGCCGTCGAAGGCCTCGTCGATGACCAGCATGCCCAACGAGTCGCAGGCATCGATGAAGGCGCGGGTGGTGGGGTTGTGGCTGGTGCGGATGAGGTTGAAACCAGCGTCCTTCATCTGGCGCACTTTGCGGATCTCTGCCGCATCGAAAGCCATGGCACCCAAGGCACCGTCGTCGTGGTGCACGCAGGCACCGTTGAGGAGTACCGGTTGTCCATTGAGCAGGAAGCCACGTTCTGCATCGAAAGAGATAGAACGAATGCCGTACTTCACCGTCTGACGGCCGATACTTGCACCACTCTCCTTCAGTTCCACCTGCGCTTCGTAGAGGTAGGGGTTGCTGGGTGACCACAACTGTGGTTGGCTCACTGAGAAGGAGGTGTTGACGGTCTTGGTCTGATGTGCTGGCACACTGACCATCATCTGACCGTTGCCCACCACTACGGAGGCGTTGCGGTCGCGGTCGGATTCGTTCGCCACCGTCACTTCCACTTGCACCACAGCGCGCTCCTTAGTGATCTCTGGGGTGGTGACGAACACGCCATTTTCTGCGATATGGAGAGCGGGCATGGTCTGGAGCCACACATGGCGGTAGATGCCTGAACCTGAGTACCAACGGCAGTTGGGCTGATCGGCATTGTTCACAGTCACTCGCAGTTCGTTTGGACGTTTGTCCTTATTTAGATAAGGAGTGATGTCGATGGTGAAGGGAGTATAGCCATAGGCGTGCTGACCTGCTTTCTTGCCGTTGACGAAAACCTCGGCTTTCTGATAGACTCCCTCGAAATGTAGTTTCACCAGTTCGCCTTTGGGGGTGACGAAGGATTTGCTGTATTCGCCTCGTCCGCCTTCAAACCAACCGCCACCAGTGCCTGTAGCACCTGTAGGGGAGTTGGGGCCTTCATAGATGTCCCAGTCGTGGGGTAAATCGACATTGATGGTCTTGCCGTTGCGGGTGAATTGCCAACCCGCATCGAAGAGTTGTTGCTGTGTCTGTGCGGCAAGTGGCTGAGTAGCCAAAGCCACAAGCATGCAGAATAGTGTGCGTGATGTTTTGGTGTTCATACAGAATAATGTAATTAGGATAGTTGATTCTCTAAGCAAAGTTAATCAATCATCTTGAATAATCTGATAAGCACCACAAAAAAACATGCTTTCATCATTCAAAACTGAAAAAATAAGATACAAATCAAAAAAAAAGACCAATATGTGTGATTTTTACGCAAAATGTTTTGGTTAGTTGAATTTTTATCCTAATTTTGTGGTGTAAAAATTACGCAAAAGAATTTTTATCTTCATAGAACAACAATTATACATTAAAAAACGGATGAGTATGATGAACGAATTAAAGAATTTTTTCAGTCGTCTGGGATTCGGAATGACTGAAGTGGAATCAGACAAGAATAAGAAGAATGAGGCAGTAGGACAGAACGCAACTTCTACTACTGATAATGCTTCTGCTGCGAATGCCACAGAGCAGAAAGCCGAAGCCACAGATGGGAAAGCCGAAGCCACAGGTAAGAAAGCCGAGGCCGCTGCTAAGGCGCGCATCTACAACTTGATCATTGTAGATGAGAGCGGGTCGATGTCACATCTGCGTCAAGCCACACTCTCGGGTGTCAATGAGACTATCGGCACCATTCGTGAGGCGCAGAAGGAGTTTGGCGACAAGCAACAGCACTATCTGACATTGGTGACTTTCGACTCCCACTCCTATCGCGACGATGTCCGCACCATTATCGACTGCAAACCCATCGATGAAGTGGGAGAGTTTACGGATTATAGTCCGTGTGGTGGCACACCTCTCTACGATGCCATGGGGGAGTCGTTGACTGCTTTGCGCAAGCGTATCGAGAACGATGTCGATGCTTCGGCTGTGGTCACTGTGCTGACCGACGGCTTAGAGAATGCCTCGCATCAGTGGAGGACCGACACTCTGCGTCGCCTTATCGAGCAACTCAAGGAGGAAGGTTGGTCGTTCTCCTATATGGGTTCGGCCCACAATGTGAAGGAGGTGACTGACTTGCTGGCCATCGACAACGTGGTGGAGTTCAACCACGACAGGATGGGTACTTCCAGCACCTGGGACCGTGAGCGTTCCTCACGTCGTGCCTACTATCAGAAGATGAACCGAATGTATAGTGAGGAAAGAAGCGAGATGGACCGTGAGGCGATGATCCGTCGCAAGAAGCAGATGGCCAGTGAGTATTATGGCGATCGGGTGACGCCAAACCGTATTGAAACGCTCCAGCCCAATGAGATCTTCGTCTTCGGCAGCAATGCGGCTGGCATGCACGGAGGTGGTGCGGCTGCCCAGGCCATGAGCAAGTTCGGGGCTGTCTGGGGACAGGGTGAGGGCCTTCAAGGGCAGAGCTACGCCATTCCCACCATGGAGGGAATCGACAAGATGCGCGAAGCCATCCAGCGCTTTATTGATTTCGCCGACAGCCATCCCGATATGCGCTTCCTTGTCACTCGTGTGGGTTGTGGCATCGCTGGATATACCGACCGAGATGTGGCACAGATGTTCAGACCCTGCATCAAACTGGAGAACGTCGCCCTGCCCGAATCATTCTGGAGGTTCCTCGGTCTCAACATGCGCCTCTAAAGCATAGGAGGTGCGGCATTCCTGCCGCACAATAAATATTCGTCTGGAATGCCGATCAATGTATGTTCAGCAGGAATGCCGCACAATGTATGTTCGGCAGGAATGCCGAACCTCCTAAAAGGGACACATAGACTTGAATCTCTGCACATACCCTGAAATACGAAAAGACATCCCTCAGTCCACCGAAGGACAGGGGATGTCTTTATTTTCTAGATGCTCTAGATGCTCTAGATTCTCTAGATTTTCTAGATGCTCTAGATTCTCTAGATTTTCTAGCTATTCAAGTCCGAAGAGGATCTTCAGGCCGCCATCCACTCCCGAGAAACCCATGAAGGCGAGGGAGAGCAGACCGGCAGTGACCAACACGATGGCCATGCCCTGCATGCCCTTGGGGATGTCAACCAGTTCGAGCTGTTCGCGGATGCCGGCGAAGACGGTCAGGGCCAGTCCGAAGCCGAGAGCCGTACTGAAGGCATAGACGATGGACTCCAACAGGCTCATGTCGTTTTGGATCACCAAGATAGCCACACCGAGTACGGCGCAGTTGGTGGTGATCAGCGGCAGGAAGATACCCAGTGCCTGATAGAGTGGGGGCGACACCTTCTTCAGGATGATCTCCACCATCTGAACCAAGGCGGCGATGATGAGGATGAAGGCCAGGGTCTGAAGGTAGCCCAGTCCGTTGGGATCGAGCACATATTTCTGTACCAGGTAGGTCACCAGAGTGGCCAGTGTCAGCACGAATGCCACTGCTGCGCTCATGCCCAGTGCGGTATCGATTTTCTTGGATACGCCGAGGAACGGACATATACCCAAGAACTGCGACAGCACGATGTTGTTCACAAAGATAGCTGTGATGAATATCAGTATGTATGCCATAATGTCCTTTTATTTTTTGAGTTTGTTGACAATAGCGATCAGATAGCCCAGGGTGATGAAAGCGCCGGGGGCGAGAACGAAGAGCAACAGACCGTAGTCGTCGGACCACAGCGTGAAGTCGAAGATCTTGCCGGTGCCGAGCAATTCACGCACTGCGCCAAGAAGGGTCAGGGCGAGGGTGAAACCGATGCCGATACCGATACCGTCGAAGATGCTCGACAGTGGGTCGTTCTTGCAGGCGAAAGCCTCGGCGCGTCCCAGGATGATGCAGTTCACCACAATCAGAGGGATGAAGATACCCAGTGAGGCGTCGATGGCGGGCAGATAAGCCTTGATGAGCATCTGCAGGATGGTCACGAAAGAGGCGATCACAGCCACGAACACGGGGATACGCACCTTGTCGGGGGTGATGTTCTTGATGCAAGAGATGACGAAGTTGCTGCAGATGAGCACAAACATGGTGGCCAGACCCATCGACATACCGTTGATGGCACTCGATGTGGTAGCCAGTGTGGGGCACATACCAAGGAGAAGCACAAAGGTAGGGTTCTCGGTGACTATGCCGTTCTTGATGATATTGAGATAATTCTTCATAAAGCCCTTAGTTCTTTTTAGTTGCACCTGATTGAGCGTCAGTGTTCTGACCTGCATATACCTCGTAGGCGTTGTTCACGGCCTTGAGGAAAGCGCGGGAGGTGATGGTGGCTGCCGTGATGGCGTCAATCTGACCACCGTCCTTGCTCACCGTGAGCTTGCCCTTGGAGGGTTGCTTACCGATGATGTCGCCTTTCTGACCGGCCTGGAACCAATCCACGGCACGAGCGCCAAGACCCGGTGTCTCTTCATGCTCCAGGATGGTGTAGCCCTTGATGGTGCCTTCGTTGTCGAGACCTACAAGCACTTTCACATCGTTGGAGAAACCCTGGGAGGCACTCTCCACAGCCACGCCGATAGGTTCGCCGGCTGCGTTGGCCACGCGGTGGATGATGTACTCGCGGTCCTTGCCATCGACCTGGGAGTTCACCTTGTCGTCGGCGGTCACCTTGATGTCTTCAGCACCCATCACGGCTCTGATACCGTCGGCCAGGGCCTTCTCTTTCTGTTCTTGTATCGGACCCTCTGTCACTGAGTTGACAGCGGCGAGCAGTCCGCCTGTGATCACTGACACGAGAGTGAGGACCACAACCATATTCAATAATGATGATTCCAGTTTCTTCATTTCACTACCTCCCCGTATCGTTTAGGTTTGCAATAATTGTTGATAAGCGGTGTGAACGCGTTCATGATGAGGATGGCGAACGACATACCCTCGGGATAAGCGCCGAAATAGCGGATGGCCACTGTCAGCACACCGATAGCCACACCGTAGATGAGCTGGCCTTTCTTGGTCATTGGTGAGGTCACGTAGTCGGTGGCCATGAAGATGGCGCCCAACATCAGACCACCACTGAGCAGCACATCGACTGGGCTGGCATAGATGGGGTTGGCAAGGTGCATCAGACCGCTGAACACAAACACGGTGAGCAGGATGCTCACGGGGATGTGCCAGGTGATGATCTTGCGCACAATCATGTAGATACCGCCGATGATCAGGGCGAGGGCACAAACCTCACCAAGACTGCCGGCACCCAGCTGGCCGGGATTGCCAAGGGCAAGGCTCAGGGAGTCGGGCAACTTGTCGAGCACACTGGCGTCGCCGCTCTTGATGGCTTCTTTCATGATGGCCAGAGGAGTGGCACCTGTCTGGGCGTCGAGATAACCGCCGATGCCTTGCTGGCCTGCTACAGGCCAAGTGGTCATCTGCACGGGGAACGACACCAGGAGGAAGGCACGGCCTACCAGGGCAGGGTTGAAAGGATTGCAACCCAGTCCGCCAAAGGTCATCTTGCCAATGCCGATGGCTACCAAGGCGCCAATGATGATGATCCATATCGGAAGGTTGGAGGGCAGGTTGAAGCCCAGCAACAGACCCGTGAGGATGGCTGAACCGTCGCAGACGGTGTTGCGTTCGCGCTTCAGAATGAACTTGGTGATGGCCCATTCGAAGAACACACAAGCCAGAACGCTTGTGCAGCACACGATGGCGGAGCCTAAGCCGAAATAGATGAACGACACGATGAGAGCGGGCAGCAGCGCGATAATCACGCCGTACATGTTCTTCTCAACGCTGTCGGTGCCATGCGCATGCGGAGATAATGATACTATGAGTTTGTTTGCCATGATGTCTCTTATTTTTTAGCACTACGGGCTCTGATGATACCCATAACGGTGGTCTTTCCAATACGTATGTTGTCGAGCAAGGGACGATGGGCGGGGCAGGTGAACTGACATGAGCCGCATTCGATGCAGGAGGTGATCATCTCTTTCTCCAGACGATCCCATTCCGACTTGTCCGACAGTTTGGCCAGAAGGTAAGGCTCCAGACCCATCGGGCAGGCGCTCACGCACTTGGCGCAGCGGATGCAGGGCTGGGGTTCCTTGCGCTTGGCGTCGTCGCCACTGAGCACAGTCACTGAGTTGGTGCCTTTGCAAACAGGCACTTCAACTGATGTCAGGGCCTTGCCCATCATCGGACCGCCAGCCAGCAGTTTGTTGTCGCCTTCTGGCATACCGCCGCAGGCGTCGATGAGCTGGATCATGGGTGTGCCCATGCGAACGAGGAAGTTGCCCGGGCGGGCGATCTTCTTGCCGGTCACGGTGACGTAACGCTCAAACAGCGGCTTGTGCTTCATCACGGCCTCATAGACAGCGAAGGCGGTACCCACGTTCTGCACCACAGCACCCACATTCACTGGGATGGCGGGGGGAGCTGGAACCTGACGACTGATCACTGCATCGACCAACTGCTTCTCGCCTCCTTGTGGATAGCGCTTCTGCAGCGGAACGACCTTGATCTCCGGACGGTTGGCCAACTTCTGCTGGAACAGCTCGATGGCTTTGGGTTTGTTGCACTCGATACCGATGTAGCCCTCGTTGACCTTCACTGCCTTCATCAGCAAGTCGATGCCCACGATGATCTCATCGGCATGCTCCATCATCAGACGGTAGTCGCTGGTGATGTAAGGCTCGCACTCCACGGCGTTGATGATCACGCAAGTGGCTTTGGCTGTGGGGGGAGGGGTGAGTTTGATGAAAGTGGGGAAACCTGCGCCACCCATACCAGTGACACCCGCCACCTTCACGCGGTTGATGATCTCCTCTGGAGTGAGCTCGGGATGGTCGGCGAGGGTCTCCAGCTTGTCGCTGCGGTCGATGCTCTCCTCCCACTCGTCGCCTTCCACATTTATATATATGGCTGGCTTGCGGTAGCCTGTGGCGTCAACCACGGTGTCTATCTTGGCCACTTTGCCCGAAACAGAAGAATAGATTGGGGCTGAAACAAAACCACCGGCTTCAGCAAGCAAGGTGCCTACTTTCACCACCTGACCACGTTCCACGACGGGTTTTGCGGGAGCGCCTATGTGCTGAGACAGGGGGAAGACGGCCTGCTTGGGCAGTTCGGCGGCCACTGTAGCCACCTCGGCCGACAATTTGTTCTCTTCAGGGTGTACACCACCGATTCTGAATGTTCTCATACTGCTTATTCCTCCTTTTCTTTAGGTTGGGTTGGTGATACTTTGGGAGCGGGCGCACTCTCTGCCTGGGCTTTGGCTTCGGCAGCGGCCTTGGCCTTGGCTTCAGCAGCGGCTTTGCGCTCTGCCTCGGCGGCCATCACTTCCTTGATGCTCTTGGGGAAGTTGGCGTCGTAGATACACTCGCGAGGACAAACTTTCATACAAGCGCGGCAGGCCTTGCACTTCTCGTCGTCGATGTACGACACGTTGCCAGTCAGGCTGATGGCGTCGAACTTGCACTCCTTCACGCACTTGCCGCAGGCGATACAAGACACTTTGCAGGCCTTCATGGCAGCGGGACCTTTGTCCTGGTTCACGCAGCCTACCCACACACGGCGGTTGTTCTTGCCCTTCAGGCGCAGCTCGATGATGGCGCGAGGACAGGCTTTCACACAGGCGCCGCAAGCCACACACTTCTCCTCGTCAACCTCGGGAATGCCCGTAGTGGGGTTGATGTGGATGGCGTCGAACTTACAAGCGGCCACACAGTCGCCACATCCAAGACAACCATTACAGCAGCCTGTCTCACCGGCACCACAGGCGTGGACAGCGCGGCAAGTCTTCAGACCGTCATACTCTGCAATGCGGGGGCGGTTCTCGCACGACCCATTGCAACGCACCACTGCCACCTTGGGATCGGAGGCTGTGGCTTCCATACCGAGGATGGATGCCACCTTGCCCATCACTACAGCACCTCCCACAGGGCAGTTCAACCCTTCAAGCGAACCCTGGTCGGCGGCCTTGACGCAGGCTGAGGCCATACCGCCACAACCTGGGAAACCGCAACCACCACAGTTGGCGCCTGGAAGCACCTCGTTGACGAGTGCAATGCGTGGATCCTCCTTAACTGCAAACTTCTTGGACACGAAGAACAGCACAACGGCTGCTATCAATCCTACCGCACCCAATACAATCACAGCTGTAAGAATTACGTTCATAAATCTGGATTTTAATTAGTTTTTGATATTGTTAGTCTTCTGATAGTTTTTGAGTTTTGTTTTTCTAGGCTTTCCTAGGTCTTCCTAGGCTTTTCTAGGTCTTTGCGATATAGAACATGAAGCGGCGGTTGAGCTTTTTCCTGTTCAGGCCCAAAAGGACGTAATAGACGCCGAGCACCATCAAGTCGCTGCCTATGGCGGAAAGCTCACTCAGGCCCAGCACCTTCATGGCTACCACCAACCAAACGACCATAATGATTAAAGGTATAACAAAAGCTATTATCACTGCTGTACGGCCTGTAGATAGACCGGCATACACCATAACTTCTTCGCCCTTCTTGAATTCAGAAGCGTTGGATGCCATCACATCCACGATCTTCTCCTTACTCTCGGCTGAGGAGCACATCGACGCCACCTTGCAGCTGCTGCAAGCACTGTGCTGAACGATTTTAACGCTCACCAAGTTGCCATCAACACGTTCCACTATGCCTCGATGATTGATTAAATCTTCCATTTTGCAAAGTGCACATTACAAAAAACGTACAAAATTAACCATTTTTATCCACACTGCGAAAGGAATGTTTCTAAAAAAACAAGTTGACGGGATTTTTTTTGCTATTTCAATGAAAAGTTGTAACTTTGCACCGTCGTTACGAGTTAGCGACATATTCAAATCATTACTCATTTCAAAATTCACACAACAACTAATGGCAACTAAAATTAGATTGCAGCGTCACGGTCGCAAGGGCTATGCCTTCTATGCTATCGTAGTCGCACACGACAAGGCACCACGTGATGGTCGCTTTATTGAGAAGCTTGGTACTTACAACCCCAACACCAATCCTTCTACAGTAGATTTGAACTTTGACCGCGCCTACTACTGGGTTGGTGTAGGTGCACAGCCTACCGACACTGTACGCAACATTCTCTCACGCGAGGGTGTTTACCTCAAGAAGCATCTTGCAGGCGGTGTCAAGAAGGGCGCCTTCGACGAGGCTACTGCCGAGGCTAAGTTCGAGGCTTGGAAAGCTGAGCGCAAGAACAAGCTCACTAAGCAGATGCAGGACAACAAGGCCGAGGCCAAGAAGGCTTACGAGGCTCGTCAGGCAGAGGAGAAGAAGGTCAACGAGGCTATCGCACAGAAGGTGGCCGAGAAGAAGGCTGCAGCCGCTAAGGCCAAGGCTGAAGCTGAGGCCGCTGCCAACGCTGAAGCTGCCGAGACTACTGAGGCTCCAGCTGAAGCATAAGTTTCACCTGATCAGCAAACAAAAAGGGGATGCGCTGTATAGTGTGTCCCTTTTTATGTTCGTGCGAACTGCTATTCAACTCCCATCTAAGGCATACAAAACTCCCCTCCCATCTAAGGCATACAAAACTCCCCTCCCATCTAAGGGGAGGGGCAGGGGTGGGGTGATAAGCCATTCCGACCCCACCCCGCCTTTCAGGCACCCCTCCCCTTGCAGGGGCGGG
>CAMOWU010000101.1 GCA_946628545.1 uncultured Bacteroides sp.
CCTGGGACCTCCAGATTATGAGTCTGTTGCTCTAACCAACTGAGCTACAAGTCCTTGAAAAAGAATGCCACTTGGCATGGGATGCCGTGTGGCATTGAAAGTTGTTCTACCCTGATTCGAACAGGGACAAACAGAACCAAAACCTGTTGTGCTACCATTACACCATAGAACAATCCTCAAAGCATTCGTGAAACAGAAAAAAAGGTGCTGTTTCTTAGAACGCGGTGCAAAATTAGCACAAATATTCATCATGGACAAATAAATTCACATTTTTTTGAGAAAAATCTGTTTTGGCATCTACAATTAGTCCATCGTGGCATTTCCTTTTGGCGTAAAAACCTTGGTAGGAAAAAATCACTGACACATTTTGTTGCCGATATATCTGCAATCCGATAAAAAAAGTCTAACTTTGCGGAAACAAACCCCGACTGATGGCGTTACATATACGAAAGTGCCAACGATGCCGATACTGAAAGAACGGTCTCTCACCTCATTTTGAGCAGTAGCAGGCCACGAACGTGCGAGCCAACAGCAGATAGACAAACAAAGAATCAATGAGAACTATCAGAATCATTCTTGCCAATGCGAAAATAGAGAATGGCAACAAAGGTTGCGTGGCTCTGACTCTAAGCGCCATGCACATCTTGCGTCGCTTGATCAGAGCCAGCGGCAACGAGGTACGCTTCTATCTCCCCGACAGCGAACATGTGAGAACGGGGCTACACCACGAGCAGATACTCGATGAAGACGTGGAATACACTGCCTTCGAATACCCTATTCCACTTTCCACAAAAGGCTATCTCAAGAAAGCATACCACCTGTTGTCAACTCTCAACAGCCGCAGGATATTCAAGCAGTGCGACTACGTGTTCGACATCGGCCAGGGCGACAGCTTCACGGATCTTTACGGACCGCGACGTTTTGCAACCATCGACCGCGTCCACCGCGCTGCCCGCTTGTTTCACAAGCCATACTGCCTGCTGCCCCAGACCATCGGTCCTTTCAGCGACGAGAACATCAAGCGACAAGCCTGCAAGAGCATGCAGGAAGCCACTTTTGTGATGGCTCGCGACAATCAAAGTTTGCGATATGCAAGGGAACTTATGGGTGAGGGAGCAAAGATCTCGGAATACATTGATGTGGCTTTCTTCATGCCCTTCAAGAAGAGAACCTTTCCCTCGGGACACGTCCACGTAGGCATCAACATCTCAGGATTGCTGTGGCATGGAGGATACACCCAAAACAACCAATTCGGTTTATCTGTTGACTACCCCACTCTGATGACTCACGTGATAGACTACTTCCTTCAGCAGCCAGATGTTGTGGTCCATCTCATTCCTCATGTGGTCAATTCCAAACGGACGTTGGAAAACGACTATGCAGTATGCAGCGACCTTTACGAGCAGTATGACAGCGAGCGCCTTCTACTGGTCCCCTTCTTTTTCAGTCCCATCAGCGCAAAGAACTACATTTCCGGATTGGACTTCTTCATTGGCGCGCGCATGCACTCCACCATCGCCGCTTTCTCTTCTGGTGTGGCAGTGCTTCCCATGGCGTATAGCCGTAAGTTCGGCGGACTGTTTGCCGACACACTCCACTACAATCATGTAGCCGACCTGACCAAAGGCTCAGAAGAAGACATATTCCACATGGTGACGGACTGCTACTCGCAGCGACTATCTCTGAAGGCTGAAATCGACGAGTGCATGCGCGGCACAGTGGCTGCCTATAGACAGAAATTAGACGACAAACTCAAGGAACTGCTTGGATTATGACCATCGACCGCGACATACTCACGCTCTGCAATGGATGCGGACTGTGCGAAGCAGTCGGCCAAGGAATCAAGATGCAGCTCAAGAGCGACGGTTTCTACCACCCTCAGGCCCGGTCTGTCGATCATGCGGACATGAAGGCCATCCGAAGCGTCTGCCCTGGAATCAACGTCAGGCATCCGAAAGGCAGTCATCATTCGATTTGGGGCGATGTTGTGAGGGCATGCAATGCTTGGGCACATGATTCCGACATTCGCCACAGCAGTTCGTCGGGCGGTGTGACCTCTGCTCTTGCCATCTACCTGCTGGAAAGCGGCAAGGTTGACGCTGTGCTTCACGTGGGTACAGACGAAAAAGGCGACTACCGAAGCAACCACTTGTGTATCAGCCGCAGCAGAGAAGACATACTCCTTCGCAACGCATCGAGGTATGCACCTGCCCAGGTGTTCAATCATATCCGCACCATCCTCGACAGCGACAATGCCACCTACGCTTTCATCGGCAAACCCTGCGACATCGCAGGCATGCAGAATCTGGTCAAGACCTTCCCCCAGTACGAAGGGCGCATCGGCTATTACCTCGCCATCTTCTGCGCTGGCATCCCCAGTTTCAATGCCACAGAACAGGCCATCAAGCAACTGGGACACGACCAGGAGGCTGTGTCTGTCAGATACCGTGGCGACGGTTGGCCAGGCTACTTCACAGTGACTTATGCCGACGGCACTTCCCGCCGCATGACCTACTCCGAGAGTTGGGGCAAGATTCTCGGACGTCAGATAGCCTTCCGCTGCAAGGTATGCCCCGACAGCGTGGGTCTGCTCGCCGACATTGCGAGCGGCGATGCTTGGAACACCCGCGACGGCTACCCTGACTTCACTGAAGCCGAGGGGCGCAATTTCTGCTTTATCCGCACCCAGAAGGGCGATGACCTCATGCGCCAAGCCGTTGAGGCCGGCTATATCGACGAGGAGCAACTTGACATCGACCAGGTGCGATTCATGCAACCTTACCAATACCGCCGTCGGATGGAAACGGGTTGGCGCATCGCAGCGGCATATATCATGTCGGGGTTCAAACTCCACTTCCACGGCACAGGATGGCTTCGCAATGCGATGAAGATCAGCCCTAAGGCAGGATTGAGGATACTGATAGGCAGCGCCAGACGATACCGGTGGCGCAAAAAAGAACTTCAACAACAATAACCGTAGAAAAGAATGTCGTCGGAGAGAAGCATCATCAAAGGGGTCTATTGGACAACCATACTCAACGTGGTCAACGCTGTCTATGGCTTCATCTCTGTACCCTTGCTGATCGGTCATTTCGGCAAGTCGGAGTATGGCATCATCGGTTTGGCCATGTCGGTGAATGTCTATATGCAACTGATGGACCTGGGCTTCAATTCCACCAACGTCCGTTTCTTCTCTTCCTGGCTCACAGGCAGCCAGACCGACAAGGTGAAGAAAGCCTTCAGCACGAGCTTAGGATTCTATGGCATCGTCGGTTTGATCAACGCCATCGTCCTCTTGGTGGTGTTGCTTCACTCCTCATCGCTTTTCAATGTGGACTCCGCTCAGGACAGCATTCTCAAAAGCCTATTGGCCATTCTGATGGTCAGCGCCATCATCAACTGGCTCACATCTTGTTTCGAACAACTGGTCAAGGCCACCGAGAACGTGGCATGGGTGCAAAAATACACTTTGCTGCCCAAGTTGGTTCAAATCCTGGTACTTGTAGCCACACTGACACTCAATTTCAGTATCCAAGTTTACTTCCTGCTCACCACCTTCTCCCTGCTGGCCATCATTCCACCGCTCATCAAGAAGATACGCCAGGACCTTCCCTACATATCTTTTCGCCCGTCAATCAATATTTCCATATTGAAAGAAATACTTCCATACAGCCTGAATATCTTTTCTTTCAGTATATTCCAGTTCTCATTCTACAATCTTCGCCCCGTATTCCTTGGTATGCAAGGCACGATGGAATCGGTCGCCGACTACCGGATTTTGAACGGCATCATCGGCATCATCAGCATGCTCGGCGGCACATTCACCGGAGTGTTGCTTCCCTCCACTTCGAAGGTGGTGGCTGAGCACAATACCGACGCTTACAACCGCATGGCCTACGATGGAACCAAATACATATCCATGCTGATATGCTTCTTCTGCTTTGCCATGATGACAGTAGGCAGCGAGGTACTGACACTATACGTGGGACGCGACTACCTCTATCTCATTCCTTGGTTCAACGTGTGGTTGCTCTGCACTCTTGGCACCCACAACCAAGCCATATCAAGCCTCATCCTTGCCGGCAGCGACATCCGGGCTATCAGCTACAGCAGCGCAGTGGCTTCTGTAGCCGGCCTGGCAGTCTCGTGGTATTTGATCCCCGGAAAACAAATCGGTGGTGTGGTCATCGGCTTTGTGGTCTATACCATGATCCAGATGCTTTTCTACTACCTCTACTATTGGCGCAGGAAGATGAACATCAATTCCCGACGTGTGTTCTTCTACTCCTTCCTGCCTTACGTCTTATCGGGACTCTTGTGCATGGGGCTGACCGCACTGTTCCATAGCCCTGTCGTGTCGCTGACCAAACTCATGGGGATGGATGTCACCGACCGATCCGGACTATTTGTGGTTTTCCTTCTCAAGGGCCTCTTGTTCACCTCTGCCTACGCAGGTTGCATCTACATGCTGCTTACTCCCACAGACAGATCTTTCTTCAAAACACGCATCAAGAAAAAAAACAGACCATCATAACACTATGCTTTTTTCTGTACTTATCCCAGCCTATAAAAAGGAACATTTCCGAGATTGCCTTGAAAGTGTGCTTTCACAAGACTTCGACGACTACGAGGTCATCGTGGTCAACGACGCGTCGCCAGAGGATCTGGACTCCGTTGTAGAGGCATTCAAAGGAAATTCCCTATTGAAGTATTACAAAAACGAAAAGAACTTCGGTGCCGAGCATCTGGTTGATAACTGGAACAAATGCCTGTCGTACGCAGAAGGAGAGTATTGCATCTGCATGGGCGACGACGACATGCTGATGTCCTGCTGCCTGAGCGAATACGACAAGCTCATCCGTCAGGTTCCAGGTCTTGCAGTCTATCACGGTTGGACCGAGATCATCGACCGAAACGGCAACTTCATCAACTACCAGCTGCCACGTCCTCAGATAGAGTCGGCGTACTCCATGATTCTCAGAGCATGGAGGGAGAGTCTCCAATGGATAGGCGACTTTTGCTTCCACACTCAGACTCTTCGTGAGATGGGAGGATTCTACCCTCTGCCCATGGCATGGGGTAGCGACCGCATTTCCGCCATCAGAGCGGCATCCGTTCACGGCGTAGCCAGTACTCAAGTTCCAGTGTTCAAATACCGCGTACACCACAAACGGCTGAGCGACTCCAAGAACTATCAGATGATGATGGATGCCCGCATTAAGCTTTCCAAATGGTATGACGATTTCCTCTCCAAGCCAGCAGGCAATGAAGTGGATGAGAAGTTGCGTCGCTTAATCAAAGGTCTCCATCCCTCTTTCCAGAAATCCAACAACGTTGAAAACATCAAGTCCGACATGCTCTCCAACGGCTACTTGAGCAGACTGTTGTATTGGTGGAAACGGCGTCAAAAATACGGTCTGACAAGGCGTGACTTTTTAAAGGCCACTTTTCTATATCTCAAAGACAAATTCTAACCTCATCCATCCATGCGTTTTTCCGTCACCATACCGGCTTATAAAGGCAAATACCTACGCGAATGCATCGACAGCGTGCTGGCTCAAACCTTTGCCGACTTCGAACTGGTCATCGTCAACGATGCCTCGCCCGACGACCTGGACTGCATTGTGAAATCCTATCACGACGAAAGAATCCGCTACTACGTGAACGATACGAATTGCGGTGCTGTGAATGTCGTCGATAACTGGAACAAATGCCTGTCGTATGCCAAGGGTGAGTACATCATCTGCATGGGCGACGACGACCGCCTTCTACCCGATGCGCTGATGGTCTATGACACACTCATCAAGCAAAGGCCTGGCCTTGCCGTTTATCACGGATGGACGGAGTTGATCGACCAGGAGTCGAAAGGTTTCGACATGCAGTTGCCCCGCCCTGAGTTTGAGTCGGCTTATGCACTCATCCTCCACCACTGGACCAACGGCCGGCAATACATCGGCGACTTCGTGTTCCATACAGAAAGCCTGCGCAGACGTGGAGGATTCATGAAGTTGCCTTTGGCATGGGGTTCGGACAACATCACAGCCGTCATAGCCGCGTCTCAAGGCAGGGACGGAAAAACCGGTATTGCCAACACACAAAGCATGGTTTTCCAATATCGTGTCAACCCTCTCTCCATATCTTCCTCAGGGAGCATGCAAGTGAAGATGGACACCATTGGCAAGGAACGCAACTGGTACAGCCAGTTCTTGTCGGAGCCATGCGACAAGCCCGAAGACGAAAAAATAAGGAGGAAGCTCGTGTCCGAACTTCCTCACTATTTCCAGCTTAAATACATCTATTGCATCGCTGACGACATGCCCCATGGCCATGCTGTCGGGAAACTTTTCCATTGGCTGCGTCATGGCAAGCAGTACGGTCTGTCCAAGTCCTCTGTGCTCTATGCCTTCTTCATCTACCTGAAGCACAAAGCAAGGAAACCAGAATGAGCCCTATCGCTTTATCGATTCTAACGACTTTATCGTCATTATCGTTTTTAACGTTTTTGACGTTTTTGACGTTTTTATCGTTCTTAACGTTCTTATCGTTCTTATCGTTCTTAACGATCTTGACGTTCTTGACGTTCTTGACGTTCTTGACGTTTCAATGAAAAGGGGCGATAACGAAAATGCAGCATTTTATTTCTTCACGGGGTCGGTAGTCAGTCCGCATCCCAGTTTCTTGAAAATCTTCCGATCGACCTCGCTGAGCATCACTGTGGCATGCACCTGACATCCATCGAGAAGCGGCAGCGACTCGAGCGCACGTCGGCAATTCTCGTCGTGCTGACTCAACACCGCCAGTGCCACCAGCACCTCATCGGTGTGCAGACGAGGATTGTTGCCATGGAGCATGGAAGTCTTCATCCACTGAATAGGCTCTATCATGTTCTGAGGGATGAGTTTCAGTTGGTGGTCGATTCCAGCCAGATGTTTCGTGGCATTGAGCAACAATGCCGCACTGGGGCCAAGCAAGTCGCTGGTCTGCGATGTGATGAGTGTTCCGTCGGCCAACTCCACAGCAGCAGCAGGCGTGTCGCTTTCCTCCTTCCTTTGTTTGGCTGCCACGGTGCACTTACGGTCTGCAGTGGTGAGTTTCATCTGCTGCATGAGCAGTTTGATCTTGTTCACCTCCTGCTCATTGTCCTTTCCATCTACCATGCTGCACACCGCAGTATAGAAGCGCCTGATGATTTCCTGTTTGGAAGCCTCTCCACACACATCGTCGTCGCTGATGCAGAAACCCGCCATGTTCACACCCATGTCAGTGGGCGATTTGTAGGGACTCTCTCCGTATATACCCTCGAAAATGGCATTGAGCACAGGGAAAATCTCAATGTCACGGTTGTAGTTCACCGTCGTCTTACCATAAGCCTCTAAGTGGAAGTGGTCGATCATGTTGACGTCGTTGAGGTCGGCTGTAGCGGCCTCGTAAGCCACATTGACGGGATGCTTCAAGGGGATGTTCCAGATGGGGAAAGTTTCAAACTTGGCATACCCAGCCTTCAGTCCTCTTTTGTTCTCGTTATAGAGTTGGCTCAAGCAGACAGCCATCTTGCCACTGCCAGGTCCAGGTGCTGTCACCACCACAAGCGGACGAGTGGTTTCCACATAGTCGTTCTTGCCAAAACCCTCATCGGAATCTATCAGTGCCACATTAGCAGGATAGCCTTCGATCAGGTAGTGGTAATAGACTTTCACCTCGCCAAGGCGCTCAAGACGCTGACGGAAAGCCACTGCACTCGATTGTCCGTTGAAGTGGGTGATGACGACGCTGCTGACATACAGTCCGCGGTCGGTGAAGACATCGCGCAAGCGCAGCACGTCTTTGTCGTAGGTGATTCCAAGGTCACCCCTCACTTTGTTTTTCTCAATGTCCTCAGCACTAATGACGATGACGATCTCCGCATCGTCCTTCAGTTGCATAAGCATGCGCAACTTGCTGTCGGGCTGGAAACCAGGCAGCACTCGGCTGGCGTGATAGTCATCGTAGAGCTTTCCGCCAAATTCCAGGTACAGTTTGTCGCCAAACTGTGCGATGCGCTCTTTGATATGTTCCGATTGGATACGGAGGTACTTGTCGTTATCAAATCCTATTCTCATATATATTTATCTTTATTTTGCGTTCTCATCTCCTGAAGAGTTTTCTACCATCATCGGGCTACAGTCCTTTTCAACCAGTGTCTGGCACGTGTCAACGGACTCCAGATGCTCTCTTTAGGAAAATACCTCATGGTTGAAAAACTACGGCGTGTGCGGTCGATGAAATGCGAGAAACTACCCTGGCTGTTGCGGTGCTCCAGTTCCAGCATCGCATCTCCACGCATGATTTCCTTTTTCAGAAAATTTCCGATGATTTCGTCTGGCTCGAAAATCATATACTCCCTATCCATCCCGAAAAACTCCCGCATGATGAACATCATACCGCGGGCAAGGTCAGCAAGACCAATACGTTCCACCTCCTGTGCCACTCTTTTGCGTGTCGCATCATCCTTGATATCGAGCAACACATAATAATAGTCCATATATTGCCGCATGACAATCAGTTCCTCCATCAAGTGGTTGAAGATGTGGCAGAGCAGATACACGGCATTGAATTCGGAGTCGGGACAAGTCACGACACTTGTTCCGTTGGCAAGCGTTACCTGATGATTCATTACCCTGTCTTTATGGCGGGCGAAGAATTCCTGCAAGTGTTTGTCGTTGTCGGGTGCATAGAGAAACGACGGGAAGAAATGCAGTTCAATGGAGATGTCGTCCCAAATCGGGAAATCGACATGATGATACACCGCGTGGCTGTCGGGGCAGTACTTATGCGCATATCGGATGATATCTTCGGCAGGCGCGTCAATCCAGACATCAATGTCGCCTGAATGCCTCCTGCTTGGCATCGGATAGAGCGTGGCCAGACCTTGCCCCTTGAGAATGCACGAATTCCAGCCCACTCGTTTGAAGTTCTCTACCACCTTATGCGCGGCTTTGTCAAGTCTGGCACTCTTGCTGGCATAGAACCCGCAGTTGAAAGTCCACTGCATCATCAGGTCCTTGGGTGGTTGCTGGTCGATGGGCAATCGTTCCGCTCCCATCAGCGTGATTCCCTCAACAGCCTGGTGGTTGGATATGTCGAAAGCCTCCTGCCATTCGCTGGCAGAGAAGACCCTGGACAAGACATCACGCTGTCCCAAAGCCACTTGTAGGAGTTCAAAAAAAAGTTCCATGGACTACAATTCTGTATTTAATGCACGCAGAATGATCTGGTCCATGTCGTAGTATTTATATTCAGCCAGTCTGCCTCCGAAGATCACGTTGTTTTCTCCTTTAGCCAACTCGGCATACTTAGCATAGAGATTGTTGTTCCGTTCGTCGTTCACAGGGTAATAAGGCTCCATACCGGCTTTCCACTCAGAAGAATACTCCCGACTGATGACGGTATGCCCCACTTGATCGACCTGTGGCCCAAACATGTCGAAATGCTTGTGTTCAATGATGCGTGTATAAGGTGTTTCCGCATCCGTGTAGTTCACCACGGCGTTGCCTTGGTAGTTGGTGACGGCAAGGTCCTCTGTCTCAAATCTGACTGTGCGGTATTCCAACTTGCCATATCGGTAGTCGAAATACTCGTCGAGCGCTCCTGTATAAACAATCTTGTCGGCCAAGTCTGCCAAACTGCTCCTATCAGCATTAAAATCCACTCCTGTCCTCACCTCTACCCCTTCGAGCAGTTTCTCGACAAGGCGATTGTAGCCACCATAGGGAATTCCCTGATACTTGGCATTGAAATAGTTGTTGTCGAAAGTCAGTCTGACAGGCAGACGCCGGATGATGAAGGCGGGCAACTCAGTGCATTTCCTTCCCCACTGCTTCTCTGTATAACCTTTGATGAGGCGCTCGTAGATATCCCGTCCGATGAGCACAAGAGCCTGTTCCTCCAGATTGCGCGGTTCATTCACGCCATCACGCCAGAGAGCCTCTACCGCCTCTTTTTTCTGCTCCTCAATCTTCGCCTGCGCTTGTGAAGGAGTGGTCACTCCCCACATTTGGTAGAAGGTGTTCATATTGAAAGGCAGGTTGTAGAGTTTGCCATGATAGTTTGCCACGGGGGAGTTGGTATATCGGTTGAACTCCACAAGACTGGAGACAAATCGCCAGACTTCATCATCATTGGTATGGAAGATATGTGCACCGTATTTGTGAACATGTATGCCTCCCACATTCTCGCAATAGACATTACCTCCCGTATGATTTCGCTTGTCTATGACCAGACAGGTCTTGCCAACTTGTTTCAGTCGGTAAGCGATGGTGGCGCCAAACAAGCCCGCGCCCACAATCAGATAATTGTATGCCTTGTTCATTGTGTGAATGTTTTTTTCAGCCAGCGGAATGGACCTGGCATTGTTTTAGAGTTAGTTGTCCATCAAGAGTTGATACCCCCTGTTCAGAGATAATAGTCGGTGTTGTAGTCGAACAGATAAGGAGCGTCTTTCAGCAACGGATGGTTGGCATCCTTTGCTGAAAGCACAGCCTTGTCGGCAGGGATGCGCCAGTCGATGCCCAATGCGGGGTCGTTCCATGCAATGGCTCCTTCACTCTCCGGACAGTAAAAATTGTCGCACTTGTATTGGAACACAGCCACTTCACTCAACACGCTGAATCCATGCGCGAAGCCTCGTGGGATGAAGAACTGGCGATGGTTGTCTTCTGTCAGTTCCACAGCCACATGCTGTCCGAAAGTAGGTGAGCCCTTGCGGATATCCACAGCCACATCGAGTACACTGCCTTTGACCACTCTCACCAGTTTGCTCTGCGCATGCTCGCCTTTTTGGAAATGCAGTCCTCGCAACACACCATAAGAGGAACGGCTCTCATTGTCTTGGATAAAGTTGATTTCCCGCACCTTGGCATTGAATTCTCTTTGGCTATAGGATTCAAAGAAATAGCCTCTTGAATCGGCGAAGACACGTGGTTCGATGATGAACACACCGTCTATTTTTGTTTTGATTACTTCCATGTCTGCTATTATATCACCTATATTACAAGCTTGTAAATTACTGATTGGCTGTAGGTCTGCGACGTGTCGTGTCCGCTATGATTCGGACGCGACACGTCGCGTCCCTACAGAAAACAGAGTATTCCAAAGACCCCAAGTATTCGGAATTATCGGAGTATTCTGATTTATTCCCTTAAAAAGCACATGGGTGCGTCGCATCCGGCGCACCCCGTGTGTCATTCATATCGCTGCCAATTAGGCATTGTATTCTTGCCAGCTCTTGATCTTGATATCCTCAAGTGAGAGCGTGCAGAAAGCTTCGATAAACGCTTTTGCGAGCCGTACGTTGGTCATCAGTGGGATGTTGTGGTCCGTAGCGCCTCTTCTGATGCGGTAGCCATTGGTCAGTTCTCGCTTGGTGTGGTTCTTAGGCACATTGACGATGAGGTCGAACTTATGCTCTGCAATCATGTTCATCACATTGTTCTCACCTTCTTCATCTGGCCAAGCCACAGACGTAGCTTTCACTCCATTGTCGTTAAGGAACTTGGCTGTTCCCTCGGTGGCGTAGATCTCGTAGCCTTTGTCTTGCAGCATACGGCATGGCTCCAGCATATCCACCTTGCCCTTCACACCTCCTGATGAGATGAGGATGGATTTCTTTGGCAGTGTGTAGCCAGTTGCTATCAATGCGTTGATGAGCGCTTCGTTGAAGTCGTCGCCCAAGCATCCCACCTCGCCGGTGGATGACATATCGACACCCAGCACAGGGTCGGCGTTCTGCAAGCGTGCGAACGAGAACTGCGAAGCCTTGACACCGATGCGGTCGATGTCGAACTCACTCTTGTCGGCCACCTCGTAGGGTGCGTCGAGCATGATTCTTGTGGCAGTCTCGATGAAGTTGCGCTTGAGCACCTTGCTGACGAATGGGAACGAGCGCGATGCGCGGAGGTTGCACTCGATGACCTTCACCTGACGATCCTTAGCCAAGTACTGGATGTTGAACGGACCGGAGATATTGAGTTCCTGCGCAATCTTGCGAGAAATCTTCTTGATCTGACGGATGGTTGAGAAATAGATGTGCTGAGCAGGGAACACCATTGTAGCGTCGCCGGAATGCACACCTGCATACTCTATATGCTCACTGATGGCATACTCCACAATCTTTCCATGATCGGCCACTGCGTCGAACTCGATTTCCTTGGTGTCTTGCATGAACTTCGACACCACCACAGGGTAGTCCTTGCTCACCTCTGTAGCCATCTCGAGGAAACGCGCCAGTTCTTCATCGTCGTAGCAAACGTTCATAGCGGCTCCAGAAAGCACGTATGAAGGACGAACCAGCACGGGATAACCCACCTTCTTCACAAAATCCTGGATGTCGTCCATAGAGGTCAGGGCTCTCCAAGCGGGCTGGTCGATGCCAAGTTTATCGAGCATGGCAGAGAACTTGTCGCGGTTCTCGGCACGGTCGATATCCAC